>JABDLW010000277.1 GCA_013001805.1 Saprospiraceae bacterium
GCTGGCGGTAGGTGGCGTGGAAGTCATCGGCATTTGCGATGTTGATTCTGAACACCTTGCTGCAAGTATTGACAAGATCGAAAGCATCCAGGGGAGTAGGCCCAAGGCATTTAAAGACTATGAGGAACTGCTCGAACTTAAGGATTTGGAAGCCATTTTTATTGGTACTCAACCACACTGGCATGCCCTACAATTCGTGGCTGCCTGTGAGAAGGGGCTGCATATATATTGTGAAAAGCCATTAGCCTACGACGTTGCTGAGGGAAAGGCGATGATAGAAGCCAATGCCAAAGCAGGGAATATTGTGCAGATAGGCTTTCAACGCCGTCAAAGCGAAGCATTTAAGAGGATCAAGGATTTTATCGAGAGTGGGAAAGCGGGGGAGATCAGTCAGGTAGAAGCGCAGATCCACTACAACCCCAATATTTTGGACACGACGATTCAGGCTCCTCCGGCATCACTGGACTGGGAAGCCTGGTGTGGTCCGGCTCCAAAGTTAGACTACCGGCCAAGTATCGGTCACAAGGCCTGGCGACTGGAAAAAGAATATGGAAACGGTCATTTGGTCGACTGGGGTATTCATCACATGGATATCGTACGCGTTATTCTGGGCCTGGATATGCCCCATAGGTTTCAGGCCAATGGTAGTTTGAAAAAGTTGGCCGGTAAAATCACTACCCCGGACACTCTAAATGCCAGTATGCTCTTTGATGGATGTACTTTAAAATGGCAGCACCGGCTTTGGGGTACCGGTGATATAAATAAACAATACAATAATGGCGTATTTTTCTACGGTGAAAAAGCCACGATTTTTGGCTCAGATCAAAAGATGGTGATCTTAGAAAATGAAAAGGATGCCGAGGTGATTGTCGAAGAAATTCCAATGAAGGATATGCGGGAAAGACATATGGCGGTGTTTTTAGATGCTGTAAAAGCCAACGATAAAAATAAAATAGATTGTCCGGTGAGTGATGCATTTAAATCCACGGCCCTGGTACAACTCGCTACCATTGCATATAATACCAAATCCGAATTAAAATGGGATGCGACACGGCAGAAAATTATAGACAATAAAGGTGCCTCGGCTCAACTTGCCCGGCCATATCGCAAAGGGTACAAGAGACCAGGTCAAATGTCATAGATATATTCTAATTAAAAGGTGCTAGTCTTTTAGTTAAGCCTAGCTACTATCGTGATAAAGTGGAGCAACGGTCTATGCGATCGATTGGAACATTAAGATCTACCATCCACCGACGCCCCCGCCGCCTCCACCACCGCCGGAAAATCCTCCACCTCCACTGCCTCCGCCTCCGCTTTGTTGGGGCTGAGTAGAGGCTGAAGAAACCGAAGAAGAAAAATCACGTCCGAAACTGTGGATAAATAAAGTGGGATTGGAACTATTATTCCAATCGGGTCGGTATTTCGCAGCTTCCAGAATATTTTTGAATTTATCCGACCATTTGTGCTCTACACCCAAGGCAAATGCGTAAGGTAGTGCCTCCTCAAAATGTGAAGGTGTTAGTTCAGGTGGATTTAAAAGATTTAGACGATCCTTTTCAGCCATTTCCAAATACATTAAAAAGCCCTTAATGCGTGAGCGTAAATCAAGTTTTTCGGTTGTTGGCTTCTTTATTAAATACCCGTATATGGCAATGCCGATGATCATAACCGGGACCAGTATCACTAGTGCT
Organism: Saprospiraceae bacterium; assembly: GCA_013001805.1. Classification (GTDB taxonomy): domain Bacteria; phylum Bacteroidota; class Bacteroidia; order Chitinophagales; family Saprospiraceae; genus JABDMH01. The sequence goes on from JABDLW010000277.1 coordinate 1,692, forward strand.
ATTAAATTGATTCCCTGAGCATAGGGACTTTTGGCAAACAAATAGACACACAACCCAATAAGGATAAGGGCTGCGATGACAGGGATGACCAGGAACCGGCTATTGTGACCTTCCTTGATAAAGCTTCGATGCTGAGCTGATAAATTTGCCTGATGTATGTTGGAGGTTTTTTCCATCACCGGATCGTATTCTCCATCCAGGTGATAGCGATCTCCAGACATAAACAGTGTGTCCAACAAGAGCTTTTCTTCCGATGGGATCGTATGATCACCATCTTTTAATTTTACTAATTCGTAAGTTTTGGATTTGGAAAAAAATCCTTTTTTTTCTCTTTCCTCGATTCTTAGAAATCCCTTGATTGCCAAGTCAATTATGGAGGCAGTAAAGCTTTTTGCCTCATATCCTCCTTTACGAATATAATTGATCGATGCTGCCGATAAATTATCAGGACTGGAGTAAATTGGGTACGAGGCTGGAGTAGGAGGGTCTTGGCCATATTTCCACCAGGTATAAATATAATAGGGGGCTAAAATGAGGATGCTAAGTATGGCTAAAATTAATGTACCAAACTTTTGAAAAAGCCCGGGCTCGGTAATATATCCTTTTTCAAATCCAACACCCACGGTGAAGCCCTCGCCAGGCGCCAGTGGCCGGGTGATCCTGTAGTCGATGAAGTTAATTTCATTCACCACTTCATACGATTTATCCTGCGAACCATAGCTTCCCACGTAAGCAGATTCCTGAACGATCTTAGCACCATCCGGAACCCGAATACGGCAAGAGGCTTCTTCAATTGTAAACTCTACGTTATTCCCGATCGCATTCCAATAGATCTCATCATATTCTTCATAGCTACCCACCTGATTTGGTACAGAGTATCTAATTAAATAGGTGTACTCCCCGGGCTGAAGCAGGACATCTTTGTCGCCTATGTACAGGGTTTGGTTGCCACCATCACCCCTGACCATATAGGGTTCTATTTCGCCATTTTTACGCACTTCCAAAATATCGTAGTGCATTTTAACCTTATGGTCAAGCAGGTAGCGAGAGGTAGGTAAACTCCGGGTCGGACCGCGCTTAATCTTTTCACCGGTTACATAAAAAGTGATGCTCTCCGATACATCAATCGAGCGGTCCTTATGTACTTCGATTCGCGTATCGTAGCGAAGTATTCTCTCTTGTTGACCATAGGAGTATACGACTAAGCCCAGGCAAATTAATAGAGAAATAAGGCTGCTGAATTTCATCAGAGTTATTTTAGATAGAAATTGGTCAAAAGTTTAATTGGTGGTTTGACGGCTTCAAGCCGGTTTCTAGAATTTAATCTGCGGTGCTTCCCGTTGACTTACTTCCTCAATTTCGAAGAATTCTGTTTGCTCAAATCCCATGGCGTTAGCAATGAGGTTACTGGGAAAGGATTCTACCATAATATTGTTTTCACGGACAGTGGCATTGTAATATCTGCGTGCTTTTTCAACATCACTCTCGACTGCAGCCAACTGTTGCTGAAGTTGCAAAAAGTTGGTGTTGGCCTTTAAGTCCGGATAGGCTTCTCCCAATGCATAAATGTTCGCCAGAGCTGTATTTAGATTTTTTTCAGCTTCGTTTTGCTCGGACACACCTTCGGCCTTCATAGCTCGATTCCGGGCCTCTATCACTTGCTGAAGCGTGTCTTTTTCGTGTGAAGCATATCCCTTCACCGTTTCAACCAGGTTGGGAATAAGATCATAGCGTTTTTTGAGCTGTACATCGATTCCGCTCCATCCTTCGTCCATCATGGAGCGTTTTCTTACAAATTTGTTATAAACACCCACAAAATAGAAAACTGCCAGAGCAGCGATTGCAATAATAATTAGAAAATATGTCATGGTTACTCGTTTAATTTATATGGAAACATTGCCAGGTAATTTCTAGTTCCGGCAAAGATACAATCTCCTGAGCCGATAGACGAAAACACCATTGTGAAGGACGAATGAGGATAGACGATCATAATTTGATGCAGATCATCCATGCCAGTCCCGGCTTTTTTTCGGGGATCAAGCTAACGAGCAGGTGATCTCCCCAAAACATATTTACTACCTGACTATGGCTTGTCATTGCATTCCGTAAGCTGAATCTTTACATTGCACCAAAGATATTTCGTGTAAGGAATGCATTTCTGAACTTGCCTTCGGGATCATATCTCCTGGCTAATGACTTGAAATCTTCTACTTTAGGATACCGATCGTTAATTTCCTGCGCTTGCATATGAAACAGCTTTCCCCAATGTGGCCGGGCGGAGAAAGGTTCTAACTTCTTCTCCAGCAGTGGCAATACTTTTTGAACTCCTTCCCAATCAGGTTTCCAGGTGAAATGAAATGCTATGCGATCGCCACCTTCGGCGGTGCTCATCCAGAAATCATCAGCGGCAATGCTACGTACTTCAGAAATGAAAAGCAAAGGAGTGATTTGAGAATTTAAGGATTGGATGGCCAGCAAGGCATTGGGAGCTTCGGAACGCGGCACAAAAAATTCGGATTGCAATTCTTCTCCATTACTGGGGGTGAAATCCAGTTTAAAATGGGGGAGTCTTTCATGCCAGGCACCTGGCACACTCATCTGATCGGTGCAATTTTCTGCTGACACGGAGGCGATTGGATGCATGTTTTTTGTTGCGGGAGAGGCACCATAAAACTCGCTCAGTGAAGGAAGTTTGCCTTTGGAATCGATGCGCCTTTTGATCCATACCTGATTGATTTCCTCCTTGCTCCAGTCGGTAAAAAAGCTTACGCTGTATCCGGAGCCAAAAATGTCGTTAAAATGCTCCACAGCAGCATCCAGCGGTAGGTGCTCAAAAATTTCTTGTTGCACCTGGTAAGTTGGCTGAATCGCCAGGGTTAGTTTAGTGATGACGCCCAAAGCTCCGAGATGCACCACGGCTGCGCTAAAGTCCGGATCTCCATCCGAAAGTTGAACCGTATTTCCATCTGCTTTGATTATTTCCATGGCTTTCACAATGGAAGCCAGGTTGCCATTCTTGTCACCAGAGCCATGCGTGGCTGTGGCACAGGCACCTCCCACGGAGATGTGGGGCAGGGAGGCGAGATTATGTAAGGCAAAGCCATTCTCTTCCAGGTAGATGGCTAGTTCGCCATATCGAATGCCTGCCTCAACTGTTACTGTCATAGATTTTGGATCTAGTTTCACCACTTTATTAAATGCCCCGGTGGACAGCAACTCCTCGGGACAATCGGCAATGTTGCTAAATGAGTGCCGGGTGCCGAGCGTATTTATTTTGTTGGCTTGGCTAATTATTTCTTGTGCTTCCTCAACCGATTGCGGCCGATGAAGTTTCTTGGCGGAGTAATGTAGATTTCCCGCCCAGTTGGTACCAATATCCTCTTGCCAAGGTGGAATGAGCGAATGCAAACTAGATCCAGCCATAATTATTGAGGAGGTTTTAAGAAAGGTACGTTTTTTCATGAAGTACATATTTTCCGAAAAATAGGGAATTCTTTTGTGAGTGCGCTAGATAGCCCTATAGCAACTTGTCAGAATCAGGATTTAGCGGATTTTAGGATTGTCAGGATTTTGATCCTGGTTGTTGGTGATTTATTTTAGTTGGTAGACCTCATTTTATCATTTGCAAGCAACGAATCAAGAGAATCCCGCTAATCAAGTAAATCAAGGATCAGACTATACGGTTTTGCACTTTGTCAGAATCAGGATTTAGCGGATTTTAGGATTGTCAGGATTTAAATACTGGTTGTTGTCGATATATTTTGGTTAGCAGACCTCATTTTATCATTTGCAACAACGAATCAAGAGAATCCCGCTAATCAAGTAAATCAAGGTTCAGACGATACGGGGC
>JABDLW010000288.1 GCA_013001805.1 Saprospiraceae bacterium
AAAATCCAAACATTAACGTCAGGATTATCCCTCCTATCAGTGTGACCGCAATGAGGGCAAACCTCAGATAAATGTTTATAGTGAACATGCGTCTAAATCTTTTTTACTATGCCGGTCAAAGGTAACAATTTCAGAGTTGGCAATGCAGTATCTACTTTGCTATAGACTTACAAACATAGACATGACTACCTTTCTCCAACCAGTGTTTAAACCTTGGTCAACAGAAGAAAATATTGTACTTTTTAGCTAAATATTCCAGAAATGAAATACATAAATATTATTATTCCTTTTTTGCTTTTCTTGCTCCCGGTTATTCAACAACCCAGTAAACGTAGTGAAACCTCACAGCGGCCTTCCTTCGGGCAGGAAGACAGTAGAAAATACCTCTATGTGGCAGTTCCCGGTATCAGGGATTATCTGGGATATGGAGGGCACGGAGTGTTGGTCTTTGACATTGAAAATAACCATAAGTTTGTCAAAAGGATTCGCACTCAAGGCTACCACGCGGATGGTACGCCATCAAATGTCAAGGGCGTCGATGTCAGCATACCATTAAACAGTCTATTTATAAGTACACTGGAATCATTGCAACGAATCGACCTGGAGACGGATGCGTTGGTATGGGAAATACCATTTGAAGGTGGTTGCGATCGTATGTCTATTTCCCCAGATGGTCTGACTATGTATTTGCCATCACTGGAAAAAGACTTTTGGAATGTGGTTGACTGCGCATCTGGTTCAATTATCAGTAAAATCACCGTCTTTACCCGGGCACACAACACCATTTATGGACCATCGGGCAAGCGGGTTTATTTAGGAGATATTGGCACTCCATTTTTGCATATTGCGGATACGGAAAGCCACACCCTGCAAGCTAAGGTTGGACCTTTTCATGGAGGCATAAGACCATTTACCATCAACAGTGCTGAAACTCTCGCTTTCATCAATGTGAATGATCTCCTGGGATTTGAGGTGGGTGATTTGCATACGGGAGAAAAGACGGCCAGCATAAAGGTGGAAGGTTGGGAGAAGGGACCGGTGCGACGGCATGGCAATCCCAGTCACGGGATCGGACTGACCCCCGATGAAAGCGAAATCTGGATAAGTGACGGGCACAACATGCGTTTGCATGTCTTTAGTGCTGAGGCCCCATACCAGCAACTCACTTCCATACCACTCAAAGATATGCCGGGATGGATCACTTTTAGCAAGGACGGTCGCTTTGCTTATCCGTCAAGTGGAGAAGTGATAGATGTGAAGACCCGGCAGATAATTACTCATCTGGTTGATGAAGCCTATAACTATGTTGCAAGTGAGAAAATGGTTGAAATTCACTGGAAGGACGGTAAAATATCCGATGCGGGGGATCAATTTGGCCTCGGTCAGGCCACAGACTAAATAATTGCATTGGTATTGATGGTACTTTGAATCATCCGGAGGAAGAAGTCCGGTAAAAGGGATCACCGTTTGCGCACACAGAAGTTAGAGTGAAAATGCCGGGAAGTCATAAATAGCTGTATTTTTGCTGCTCCGTCAAACATAATGAAAGCATGGATGCACTAAAATACCAACTTAGGTCAATCGAAAAAATTCCGGTCAGAATTTGGGAAAACTCCAAAGAGGCTTCAAAGCATGTTGCCCGTTCCATTGCCCTTACCGTTCGTCAGAAGCAGCAGGAAGGAGAAAAAATTGTACTTGGCCTGGCAACAGGTTCCACGCCAATCCAACTTTATAAAGAATTGGTGCGAATCCATAAAGAGGAAGAACTGAGCTTTTCTAATGTTGTCACTTTTAATTTGGATGAATATTACCCCATGCAGCCAGAGGACGCTCGAAGTTACGTCCGATTTATGCACGATCACCTTTTCAACCACATTGATATTGATCCTAAGAACATACATATTCCGGATGGCACCATTCCTATGGATCAGATTGAAGCCTATTGTATTGACTATGAGGAAGAGATAGATGCTGTAGGCGGCATCGATATTCAAATTCTCGGTATTGGACGAACCGGCCATATTGGTTTTAATGAACCGGGGTCTTGGGAAGGATCCTTGACCCGTCTCGTCAAACTTGATAATATCACGCGCAGGGACGCTATCAAGGATTTCTTTGAATTTGATAAGGTGCCTTACCGGGCAATCACGATGGGAATTGCCAGTATTTTTAAAGCCAAAACAATCTACCTGATGGCTTACGGTATGCATAAAGCGGGCGTTATACGCAGAGCGGTGGAAGACGAAATCACTCCTGCTTGTCCGGCTTCTTATCTGCAGAATCATCCTCAGGTGAGATTTATACTCGATCAAGCTGCAGCTGAATCGCTGACAAAAATCCACACTCCCTGGCAGGTTGGGCTGTGCAATTGGACAGATGAACTTATTTGCCGAGCCACAATATGGTTGGCACAAACAACAGGCAAGCCAATCCTAAAACTCACTGACGAAGATTATAACGAACATGGCTTGAGTGATTTGATTGTAGAACATGACAGTGCCTACAATATCAATATTAAGATATTCAACCGTTTACAACATACCATTACCGGATGGCCAGGTGGCAAACCCAATGCCGACGATTCGCAGAGACCTGAACGTGCTTTACCGGCTAAAAAGAGAGTAATTATTTTTAGCCCTCACCCGGATGACGATGTTATAAGTATGGGTGGGACCTTCACTCGCCTGGTCGAACAGGGGCATGAAGTACATGTAGCCTATCAAACCTCAGGAAACATTGCGGTGCATGATCATGATGCTCTGAGATTTGTGGAGTTTATAAAGGAATTTGAGCCGACACTTGCCCTCGAAGGAGATGAAATCGATGCACTCTACAAGAAAGTGACCAGGCATTTAAATAAAAAACAGGCCGGCGAAAAAGATTTGGCAGAAACCCGCAAAATTAAAGGTTTGATAAGAAGGGGAGAGGCCCGGGCCGGAGCCAGAGTTTGTGGAGTGAAAGACCAGAATATTCACTTTCTGGACTTACCTTTCTATGAAACCGGCCTCTCGACTAAAGGGGCCCTGAGCGCAAAAGATATCAACCTTATAGCAGAACTGCTAGAGAAAGTCAAACCGCATCAGGTTTATGCAGCGGGTGACCTGGCTGATCCTCATGGTACTCATCGTGTTTGTCTGGATGCCATTTTGGGGGGTATAGAAAAGTTGGGAGATCAGCCCTGGGTAAAAGATTGCTGGTTGTGGCTTTACCGGGGAGCCTGGCACGAGTGGAAAATAGATCAAATAGAAATGGCCGTTCCCCTTAGTCCTACCGAACTGGCAACAAAACGAAAAGCGATTTTTATGCATCAATCGCAAAAAGACCGTCCACCATTTCCGGGAAATGATGAGCGGGAGTTTTGGGAACGTGCCGAAGACCGTAATAAAGAGACGGCTACAGCATATCATCAACTAGGCCTCTCAAACTATGAAGCAATGGAGGCTTTTGTACGGTGGAAATTTGACAAAATGTCAATCTAAAATTGCACTGGAAGTGGTCAAATTGCTGCTAATTTTGTCCCAAATGTTAAATTCTGGAAAAAATAAAGCCTAATATTTGCTTTGTGTTGAATAAATAACATATATTGCAAATGAAAAATAGTTTTGAGTGTGTTCGTAAAAGCCGCAGTATCAAAAGGGATACTGTGGTTTTTTTTTGCTCCTACCTCAAGACAGAATCGGAGACTCCATTTCCAGCCACTAATATCCAATTACCTCCTACATCCAGAAATCTGGCATTTGAAAATACCTTACAAAAGATGTTTTCGTAAAAAGCCGTTGTTCTTTTCTTATCCGAACCATTTCGATAAAGCCTGTTGATCAACAGTAAACCCTCGGATGATAGGAGCTTTTTCAGTCTAAGCATTCCCACCTGAGTCTCAAAATACGGGGGCACTATATCATCCAGAAATAAATCTACCACGATCAAATCATATTGCCCTTCATTTGTTTTTACAAATATCTCCGCATCGGCATGTATTACTTCTATTCTCTGCGTCAATCTTGGGAAAGTAAATCTTGCTGCCAGCATGATCACCGCCTCATCAACTTCCACGGCAGTGGTATGATAGTGGGCATCATGCTCTCTTTCTAAAATAAAAGGTACACTGCCTAAACCAAGTCCCAACAACAAGAACTTAGAGTCATTAGGTGGTAATTTAAGCTGTTTAAAAGCAAGTCCAAAATTGAGATAAAGATCATCAAAGGAATAAATAGCATTCTCAGTTGAAAGTTGAAAGCGGTTTTGCACCAAACTTACTTGCAGGGTTGGATTAGGAGAACCCTCAACTGTAGTCAGATGCACCTCCTTGAAGTGGCTAAGGAGACGGTCCCACCAGGTTACTTTGGATCCAATCATAAGCTGTTTTCTTGATCTTTGGCCGACTCAGCGTAGAGGTGCCTCAACAACTCTTCAGTCTCATTTGTTAGAGATTGATCCTTGAAAGAGCAGAATTTTGCAGCGGCAGCGATGGCTTTTTCGACATCATATAATTCGGTATCATCGATGCCACCCCAGGTGAAGGATGGGACCAGTACTTTGGCCATTCCATTTCCAAAAACATGACTCGAAACTCCAATGACCGTACCGGAATTAATCTGCGTTTGAATAGCGGTTCTACTGAAGTCACCCATAAAAAACCCACACTTGTGATGTCCGGTAGGCATAGGTCTTGATTGCTTGTAGTCCCAAAGTTGAATATCTGTAAAACTATTTCTCAAATTGGAATTTGATGTCAATGCTCCCAGATTACACCATTCTCCGATGACCGAGTCACCAATATATCCCTCATGGGATTTGTTGGAATTACCCAAAAAGATCGAATGCTTGACCTCGCCACCTATCTCACAATGTGGTCCAATACAAACGCCTTTAGAAAGAAAAGCATGACTCTTAATTATAGCATTGCTACCAATTGCCGCCGGACCTCGAATTTTGGCACCATCCATCACCAATGCATCAGCACCAATATAAATGGGACCATCAGTAGCATTGATAAAAGCATACTCGATCCTGGCGGAGGGATCAATGTGTATCAAATGGTCACCAGTAATATTGCTCCGATTATATTCTGGAGCCTGTTTACCCAATCCCATCAACTGCATATCCGCAAGGATCTGATCCGTAGCAATCTGAGTCAGATCAGTAAGGCATCCTACAAGCTGTACCTTCGACTGGTC
>JABDLW010000428.1 GCA_013001805.1 Saprospiraceae bacterium
ATTCAGGCCTCACTACATAGTTCTTTTACGTAATCCGGGTTATACGTACATCAAATGACATCCACGGAGATCACTTTGTTCGAGTCTACCTATCACTTCAAATGATCCATCGTCATGCTTAATGCCTAAATCTGCGGTTGCAATGAAAGAACAGGTATTTACATTGGCCAGATCAATGATATGAATGACACCGACCTTCCCAGCAGGTAATTCTACCATGGGATCACTTATTTCTTTTATCACTACACGCATACTGGCAGGTGGGAAAAAGTGGCCATTCCTATCTGAATAGGCCTGAGACATAAGTTCTGTCATTCCATATTCGGAAAAAATGTGTGACAGATTAAATTGCGTGCCGAGGAAGCGATGCAAATCAGATCGACTCAATTCCTGTCCCCTTCCTTTCATACCTCCAGTCTCAATCACAATCGAATCAGCAGGTAAATTCATGGGAAATTCGGTGGCAAAGTCTAATAAGGCAAAGGTCACACCAAATAGTAAGACACGTTTACCCTCTTGCCCGCATTGCTGAAGAGATCGGTGTAAAGACTCAAAATCATGCAAATAGAAATGTTGCGTCTTCTGGCCGGAAGCCTGCATAAATCCTCTGACCATGTGGACCAGGGAGCTATCGCCTGCCTCAAGATAGTTTGGTAGTAAGGCGAAAACCTGAAAATCGGCCAGCGCACCAAATGCTGCCGAAAACAAGTGCGAAGTATGCTGGCGATAGCCATCTAGTGAACGTACAAGGTGTCTTGATCTCATGCCTCCCTGGGTACCTGAGCTCCGAAAAATGCCTTCCGGATTCCAGCTGCTAGTCATTACCTCATGGTATTTAAATGCCTCGACCGGGAGAAAAGGGATGTTTTGCAGCGAAACAGGATCATCAAATGGCCATCCAAAGGCGTTGAGAAATTCGTGAAATACAGCACATTGGATCGATTGATATTGGAAAACTTCGCAAGCTGAGGTTTCAAAGTCGAAGTCCTGATCAGCATAGGTTGACGATCCGGGAGCGTACCGGGAAAGGACATCATTTTGGACATTCATCCCTCAAAAATTGTAATTTCATCCCTTAGTTTGGAAACAAGCTGCACTTTAATTTCGTTTTTTTAAGTGAATGATCCGATCCACCTTCATACTGACTTCTCTCATTATACTGTATCTGGGCTGTATTACACCTCCCGAGTACCCCAACGAGCCTGTCATCGAGCTCATTGGGATCACTAATGATACGATGCTACAGAGCCAATTTAATTCGGATTCTACACTGATCGTTTTCAGTTTTACCGATGGAGATGGAGACCTTGGCAGTGATGATAGCTTAAATATATTCGTAAAAGATCTGCGTGACAACTTTATTTCCGACCGGTTCCGCATACCATTTGTGGATGAAGCAGGTGCCAATAATGGCATCTCCGGAGAGATCACGATTACTCTTTATACGACCTGTTGCACATTCCCTAATGGAGCACCACCATGTCAACCCTCAGAGGAATTTCCCACTAACCAATTGCAATACGAGATTTATATTAAGGATCGGGCTGGTAATCAAAGTAATTCGATTACCACTCCGCCAATCATACTTGAGTGCAAGTAGCTATTTCTGATGTTGGTTTTGTGGGCTTCACTGACCGCCTGACCAGTTGATCCAATCAATACCTTTCTTCAATAGTTGCAAGGTCATTTGCTCCCTGGAGTCCGGCTCCGGTGTGTAATTATACATCCAATGGCATGAAGGTGGCAAACTCATCAATATCGATTCGGTACGACCCCCGGTTTCCAGTCCGAATCGGGTACCCCGGTCCCAGACCAGATTAAACTCGGCATACCGACCGCGGCGGAGCATTTGCCATCTTTTTTCCTGCTCTGTATAGCTCCTGTGAACGTTTTGATGCCAAAGCTTTTGATAAATTGGTAAAAAGCTCTGACCGACGTTTAATACAAATTGAAATAGTTCATCTTTTGATTTTCCTCGCGTCGCATCCAGTCTATCAAAAAAAATCCCGCCTATCCCCCGGGTTTCGTCCCGATGTCTGACAAAAAAATAGTCATCTGCCCATTGCTTAAATTCAGCATAATAAGAGGGATCGGATTGGTCGCAGGCTGCTTTGAGTGATCGATGAAAATCACGTGCCTGCTCCGGATCGATATAGTGGGGTGTCAGATCAATACCTCCACCAAACCACCAGGCATCGGCCATCTCAAAATATCGAACATTCATGTGTATGACAGGCATCAGGGGGTTGACCGGATGCAGCACAATAGAAACCCCCGTGGCAAAAAAAGTATCTCCCTCCTTTTGCAAAAGCTTTTTTAATTTCTCCGATACCGGACCGCTGACTGCTGAAAAGTTGACGCCGCCTTTTTCAATGTGAACACCATGGATCACGCGGCTGATTCCCCCACCACCCGATGCCATTTGCCAGGGGTCGGACTGGAACTCTCCTACCCCATCCAATAGCTCCAAACCCTCACAAATGGAGGATTGTAGTGCTTTAAAGTGCGTCTGGATTTCATGCAATGTGATCATCAAAACGACTCACTAACTTATGCCAGCGGCCTTCTTTGCAGCTTCAACCGTTTTCTTACTGTTGCCCACAAATATCTCTCCGTCAATGAAAATGACCGGCCGGGCCAGAAAAGTATATTCTTTCAGGATCAAATCGCGGTAATCATCTTCCTTTAGCTCCTACTCATGCAAACCCCATCCACGATACTTCATTGCACGTCGGCTAAACAGCTTTTCGTAAGACCCGGTAAGTCGATGCATTTCATCAAGTTGAGTCGCAGTAATGGGCTGGGTTTTTATATCCTGTAATACAAACCCCTCGCCATTGTTGAGTGACTTAATGATACGCTGGCAGGTCGAACAAGTGGATAGATGGTAAATCTTGTTTTTCACCATCATGCTAGCCATTGGCTTTGCGGTGATCGGCTAAAAATTTTTCCAGTCCAATGTCAGTGAGTGGATGGTTTAGCAGACCCAAAATAGAGCTTAGCGGACAGGTAACCACATCTGCTCCTGCTCTTGCGGCCTGCACGATACTACGTGAAGATCTAACCGAAGCCGCTAATATCTCAGTTTCAAAGCCCTGGATAGCATAAATTTCGGCAATCTCCTGGATGAGGTCCATTCCCTCCCAATTGATGTCATCTATTCTGCCAATGAAGGGGCTGAGATAAGTGGCGCCTGCTTTGGCAGCCAAAATGGCCTGGCCCGCAGAAAAAACCAAAGTACAATTGGTACGTATGCCATTATCAGCAAAGTAGCGCAATGCTTTTACTCCCTCTTTGATCATGGGGACTTTCACAACAATATTTGGAGCTAACTTTGCAAGGACTTTTCCTTCCTCAACTATTCCGGCAAAATCGGTTGAAATTACCTCGGCACTGACGTCACCATCCACTATATCACAAATTGTACGATAGTGTGCATGTACGTTTTCCAGGCCTTTGATGCCTTCCTTGGCCATGAGAGATGGATTGGTAGTTACTCCATCTAAGACGCCCAGGTCTTTGGCTTCTTTTATTTGATCAAGATTAGCCGTGTCAACAAAAAATTTCATCTGAATGATTGTTTATTTAGTAATTAAGACTATAAAAGTACGGCTTTTAACCAAGGAATAGTCGATCGCGAATGAAGAATGAAGCCGGAAGAATAGAAAATTTAGCCCTTAAGGT
>JABDLW010000345.1 GCA_013001805.1 Saprospiraceae bacterium
GGTAAAATCACCCGATTTGCCTGGCAGTTTTTCCAGGAACTTTTTAAGCCTCCTTTCGAATTCAAGGAGTTCCTGCGGCAGTGTTTCTTACTTGGCAACAAGTCGATCTTCCTGGTTTCTGTCACGGGCTTTATCATGGGAGTCGTGTTTACGCTACAAACCAGACCCACCATGATGGAATTTGGTGCTGAGGACTTTATGCCGGCGATGATTGGTCTATCCATCGTCAGGGAAATCGGACCCATGATCACCGCTTTAATTTGCGCCGGTAAGATTGGGTCCAGTATTGGAGCTGAGTTGGGATCAATGAAAGTAACGGAACAGATTGATGCCATGGAAGTATCTGGCACCAATCCTTTTAAATTTCTGGTTGTCACTCGTATTCTGGCGTTGACTCTTATGCTGCCTTTACTCGTGATTGCAGCAGACACGATATCACTTTTGGGTTCATTTTTAATGGAAAATCTAAAAGGTCAGGTTTCTTTTACGCTCTATTTCAGTAAGGTATTTGAGGTGGTGGAATTCGGAGATTTAATTCCTTCGATTACCAAGTCCTTCTTTTTTGGCTATGCTATCGCGCTGATTGGGTGTTACAAAGGATATACCTCTGATAAAGGCACGGCAGGCGTGGGAAGAGCGGCAAATTCAGCCGTGGTCATCTCATCTTTACTACTTTTTGTACTCGATTTTGCCGTGGTATTAATTACAGATATTTTCTTCGAATTGTAAACGACTTCTAATTGCTACAAGATAATTCACATACCGATACGGCCACCAGAGCTCCCAATGACAAACGTGATATTCTGATCTCTGTAAAGAACCTGCATAAATCCTTTGGTGATAATCATGTACTGAGAGGTTTTGACCTCACCCTATATGACGAAGAAAACCTGATGATTATCGGTAAATCCGGATCCGGTAAATCAGTTCTGTTAAAATGCATCATCCGCTTAAACATTCCGGATTCGGGTGAACTCATGGTACTAGGCAAGAATGTACCTGAGTTATCCCGGGAAGAGATGGATAGATTACGGGCTGACGTAGGTTTCCTTTTCCAGGGTAGTGCACTCTACGACTCAATGACCGTCCGGGAAAATCTGGAATTCCCCTTACGGCGTCACTTAGACAGACTGGGCACGGATGATATCGATAAGGTGGTAATGGAAGCTCTGGAAAGTGTCGGTCTGGCTCATGCGATTGATTTAATGCCGGCTGAACTATCGGGGGGTATGAAAAGACGGGTGGCACTGGCGCGAACAATCATACTCAAACCCAAGATAATTCTCTATGATGAACCCAGCAGTGGATTAGATCCGATCACAGCCAAGGAAATATCACAGTTGATTTTGGATATACAAAAGCAGTATAAAACCGCATCACTCATTATTAGCCACGATATGGATTTTGCCCGCATCATTTCCAACCGCGTCATTATGTTGATTGATGGCATCAACTACGCTTCGGGAACCTTTGATGCACTATCTAAGTCCCAGGATCCAAAAATAAAAGCCTTTTTCAAATAATTATGGTAAAACAAAAATCAAATAATGTACGCCTTGGTCTCTTTGTGACAGTGACCACCATTATTCTGCTTGTGTCCGTCTATCTAATTGGAAATAATAAGAATATTTTTGGTTCCAGTTTTGTAGTGAGCACCATCTTAAACAACGCGGGTGGACTCCAGGCCGGAAATAATGTACGGTTTGCAGGCATTAACGTGGGAACCGTAAAGAAAATTAATATCACCTCCGACAGCACTCTTATGGTGGACCTGAGATTAGCTAATAATGTTCAATCTTTTATCCGTAAGAATGCCAAAACAAGTGTCAGTATTGATGGCCTGGTCGGTAGTGCACTGATCAATATTCATCCGGGCGAGGGTCCGGCACCGGCAATTGAGGCCGGTGACATATTAAGATCCGCTGACGTGATGGGCACCAGTGAACTAATTGCCAACCTCGGGATTACAAACGAAAATCTAGCCTTATTTGTGCAGGATCTACTGGAGATTAGCGATAAGATCAACAATGGGGAGGGACTGATTCCCCAACTAATCCAGGACTCGATAATGGCCAGTAACACCATGCAAATAATGCACAATCTGAATATTGCATCACAGCACATTGTCAACACCTTACGAAAGCTGGAAAATTCAATAGACGAACTAAAGAATGAGGAGGGCCTTGCCAAACAATTGATGACCGACACGGTGATCATGACAAATTTAAGGTCGCTATCACTGGAGTTGAATGAAAAAATATCGCAAAAACTGGACACCATTGTTGACGGTATTTCAGAAACGTCGGCTAATCTTTCTCAGTCTACGGAATCATTGCAGCAAATACTTGAGCAAGTACTGGAAGGCAATGGAGCACTCAGTCAGTTACTTTATGATCCTGAGATGGCCAGGACACTAAGAAAAACCTTGGAGAACATAGAAGCAGGCACAGCAAAATTTGATGAGGACATGGAAGCTTTAAAACATAATTTTTTATTTCGCAGGTATTTCCGCAAGCAAGATAAAATCAAAAAAAAAGAGGAAATGAGCTTGTCGAATCAATAAAATGAAAGAGCAATTAACAACACTATTAGCACTTAAAGAACAGGAGCCGATTATTGGTTGGTTATTGGAAGGAGACATTGCGATAAAATTTCAGACCTATCGCGATCTGCTAGGTGTCGAAGACAAGGAGCGACAAAAGAAGATTTTAAAGAGGGGATGGGGTAAACAATTCCTCTCCTACCGGTATCCGGATGGCCATTGGGGCCAAAGATTTTACCAGCCTAAATGGACCTCAAGCCATTATACGCTCATAGACTTGCGCAATTTATGCCCGGACCGTAACCACTCACCCATTAGGAATTCCATCACTAAGATTGCGCGGGAAGAAAAAGGTATTGATGGGGGCATCAATCCATCGCGAGGAATAGCAAATAGTGATGTGTGTGTAAACGGAATGTTTCTCAATTACGCCTGCTATTTTAATGTGGACAGCAAGTTATTGGAATCATTAGTGGATTTCATTTTATCACAAAAAATGCTCGATGGCGGATTTAATTGCAGATCAAACCGGACAGGTGCCAGACATAGTTCCTTGCATACCACCCTGTCTATCACCGAAGGAATTGCGGAATACCGGCGGCAAGGTTATTCCTACCGATTAAAGGAATTGGAAACAGCAGAAAAGGAAAGTATTGAATTTATGCTTTTGCATCAGTTATTTATTTCCGATCGAACAGGCAAAGTTATACACAAAGATTTTCTACGATTTGCCTATCCCAGGAGGTGGAGGTATGATATCCTCAGCGCACTGGATTACTTCCAGCACGCCGGAATCAAATGGGATTCCCGACTACAGATGGCTATGGATACATTGATGCGAAAACGGAATAAAGACGGCACCTGGAATCTCAACGCCAAGCATCCGGGTCAAACACATTTTGATATGGAAACTGCAGGAAAACCAAGCCGTTGGAACACATTAAGAGCTCTTAGGGTTTTACAGCATTTTGGACTCCAGTAGATTTCATTTTAGCATAGGACCGTCCTTACCTAAAAGTAACGGCTAATTTCGGCATTGGTCACCATTATAATTTTCTTCAGAAAGTAATTTCTCCCGAAAGATCCAGCTAAAATCTTATGTAAGAGAGTAAATGTGTACGGATCCGTTGCAATATATCATAATATATTTTGATCCCAGTCACCTTAAGAAATCCATTAATAGACTAACTCGTTAAAAACAAAAAGTGGTTCTAATGTATAGGAAATGTATTCTCTCTTGTTTTCTTTTTCTTCTGATTTCGTTCACTTCGGGTCATGCTCAACATTTTTACGTAACCAGCAATGAGGATGCAGGTAAAGGCACTTTACGGGCGGCCATTGATTCGGTCAACACCAGAATAGGACCGGATACGATCAGCTTTCTCATACCCGACATCACCACGACCGAAAATGGGATCATTAGCTTACAAACACCACTTCCAGAAATTACGGATCCCGGATTAAGGATTCTCGGAACCGGGCAGGTGTTTGAATTTAATGAAGAAGAAACTTTCCGGCCGGACATTCAGATTTGGGGAGGAGAGATCATAGGTGATACCGCAGTTGGCTTATATACCTACGCGGATGATGTACACATCCAATATTTGCTTATTGGTGGATTTAGAGGCGGAGGCATTGTCTTTGACGATGTGGAAATTGGATCCGTTAGTGGATGTTATATTGGGATTAGAAGCGAAGAGGAACCAGGCAAGAGAGAAGTTGGAACTGGCGATGGAATTGCCATCAAGTCTTCCACGCATATTCTTATTGGGCCATCAGAAATTGCCCCTTTTGGCAACATCATTTCGGGCTTTAACGGTAACGGAATCTCCATTTCAGATTCATCTGCTTTTAATGCCTTGTTGGGTAATGAAATAGGATTTAATGCCTGGGAAAACCAGTATTTCCGATCGGGCAACGATATGAATGGAATTTCCATTTCGGATGATTCTTATCTCAACGAGGTGATCAGCAATAAGGTTGGCCAAAGCAGCATGCACGGCATTGAGATTAAAAACGCCTCGCAAAATTTTGTGGTGGAAAACCAAATTGGTTCAGCATTTGAATTCAGCATGGATATTGGAAATCTGGGTTCAGGAATTTATTTACACGACGGAGCTCAGCTTAATCACCTGATCCGCAATGAAGTTGGACACAATGGGGGTTACGGAATCGTAAATGCAGGTAATTCTACCATCAGAAATACAATCACCCGAAATCTAATTTCTAAGAATACGATGGGAGGCATCTCCAACATCGGGGGTGGAAACTCCATGCTTACCGCACCGGAATTGGAGTCATTGTCTGATCACGAGATAAAAGGCAGCGCCGGACCGCATCAAATTATCGAGTTCTTTTTTGATGAATCCAACCAGGGCGGCATTTATGTTGATTCTGTTATTGCCGATGCGGCGGGAAATTTCGCAATTCAATTGCCTCCCATCCCGCCTAATTGGTATGTCACAGCCACTACAGGTGATGCATTGGGCAACACATCTGAATTTAGTATACCAATAAAAGTAAACAGTATCGCAGAGCAGACCACTTTCATTGTCTCAACCACCGCAGATAGCGGGCCCGGCTCATTTCGATCGGCCATTGATTCATCTAATCTCCATCCTGGTCCGGATAGTATTAAGTTTAACATTGCCAAAACCGATGCGGGATTCGATCAAAATAAAGGGGCCTGGTTTATCAAACCGGATTCCGCCTTTCCCTTAATTTTGGATGAGGGACTCTTTGTTGATGGGTCTTCGCAGGCATTGTACCTGGGAGAGGATCTCAATCCGGCAGGACCGGAAATCATCATCAGCGGTGAAAATGATAACTCATTTGCCGCTGGCCTTAACATTCATGGAATGGCAACAGAAGTATACGCAATGACCATCAATAATTTTAACGGTCCTGGCATATCGATTTACACACCAGGATTCGCGACCATCAGTGGCTGCTTTATTGGCACGAATTACAATGGCATGCAAGCCGCGGGAAATAACGACGGTATTGTTTTGGGTTACCGGACGACAAATTCATTGGTTGGTCCATCTTTGTATCATCCGTATGGAAACATCATATCAGGAAACAAACGCATAGGTATATTGGTGGTTGATTCCTCCCAGCATCATGTCATTGTCGCCAACCAAATTGGAACAAATCGAAATAATACCGATACCATTGGGAATACAAGAGAAGGCATCAGTCTGACCCGGTCCGCTAACTATAATGAAATATTTGACAATACCATTGCCGGAAATTTTCAGGGCATCACTCTTTTCGACTCAAAATATAACGTCATTGCCAACAATCGTATCGGTCTTAATGGCGAATTAAAGTCCGGTAATCAGGAAGCTGGTATTTTCCTTTGGATGAATAGTAGCCAGAACCTGATTATGAACAATCGCATCGGTTTTAGTGGTGGATATGGCATATATAACGCAGGATCAGGTTGTATAGAAAACCTGTTTTCCAGAAATTATTTTCGCAACAACAAATTTGGAGATATCTTAAACCTCAATGGGGCAAATTTAGAACTGGATCCACCTTCGGGATTGATCCTGAAGAATAGCATTTTGAGTGGAAAGGCGGCAGCCGGACAAATTATTGAATTGTATCTGGTTTCCGATACCAGCGGCACATTTTATCTGGACTCATTGGTTGCAGGTGCTCAGGGCGATTTTTTCTATCTGTTTGACACGGTGCCATTTGACCATTCGATTGTGGCAACGGCACGGGATGCTCAGGGGAATACATCTCAATTTAGCGAACCCTATAATTTAACGACGTCGATAAAAAATGAAACCGCACCGAACACTTATTTACTTGATATCCAACCCAATCCAGCAAGCGCTGAGACAGTCATCAACTATATGATTTCACAAACCAGTAAGGTTAATCTTTTACTTTTCGATAATAAAGGAATTATTGTTAAAAAAATCATTCATAACTACCAAGGACCCGGGAAATATCGCCTGCCAATAAATCTGGACGGTTTCACTACGGGTGTCTACTATGTACACCTGGTACTTTCCACTGGATATCAGGAGGTAAAGAAGTTGTTAATTATCAGGTGATTAAACTGAAAATAACATCACTTTAATCAAGTTGTAAGCTTTCCCTTAGAATCGTCCTGAGACGTGGCAGATTTTCACGTTCGATCAGATTAAGGGGCTCGATGTCACACAGCTTTTTTATAAGATCGATGCCACCCAACGTATTTACGGCCGGGCCACTGATGATGGAAGGTTGTACACGCCAACTTTGCATCACACCTACGACGGCATAGGGATCCGATGCACAAAGTACCGTACATTTCACCTGGTCCTGTATCTTTTTGACGGCAATATCTCCATTATATGGTTCCAACGGTGAAGCGCCTATTTCAATTACAGCGACATCCGCTTTAACGCTTGCCAGCATACTAAGTAATTTCCCTAGTGCTTCACTATACTGTTCAACAGAACAAATCGAAGATGGTAAGCCAGCGTCAACA
Source organism: Saprospiraceae bacterium (assembly GCA_013001805.1). Classification (GTDB taxonomy): domain Bacteria; phylum Bacteroidota; class Bacteroidia; order Chitinophagales; family Saprospiraceae; genus JABDMH01. Next base: position 7,032 of record JABDLW010000345.1, read on the forward strand.
AAATCAAATACTGCATCAGCGCCACCGTCTTTCATCGACAAGATATCCCGGTAGCGTCCACCTCCGGTAAGTTTTCCACCCACTACTTTTAAATTCATTTTTTTTAACTGCCGGATTATTACTTTCGCCGCCATGGTTTTTCCAGCTGACATAGAAGTACCTACTATTAGAATTACCGGTAGGTTAAAATCCAGCTCTTTTATCTTGGGAGCATAATCCGACATGCGGCATTTTTGTTGGTCGATCATCACATGGCCGACATAATCTATTCGGATAAGCTCGGGAATAAATGTTGACCTAGAGGTGACTTTTCCGGCAAGTCCAGCCCCAGTGAGCAAATGCATTTTGCCTTCCCTGCCCACCGCATGCCAGGATCCGGTAGCCTCAAGGCTGGCATGCCTGACACCCAATGCAGCAACTAGTCTATCGCCGGGTAACAGTTCCATCATCCTGCCATTGGCCAACTCGGCTTGAAGTTGACGGGAGGATTTAGTGACCTCGCAAACTATATAGTCACCGGTAGCCCAATTCGCCTTGGCTAAATATTTGTACTCAAATGCTTTATCCGCCAGATCGCTAATTCGTGTGAGTGATGTGAAAATATAATGGTTCATCTTGATTAATTATTAGCCTGTGCTCTTCTCTCCGTTTTAAATGCCAATACAAGCTGATCGGTAGAAAGTGGTTGTCGGGCAAAACTTGCGTTCACCAAATCTCATCTTGTCAACAGCAATAGAGCCAATAGCGCTGTCCGCTCAATTAATTTCTCGCCATAAATAAATTCATGTACCGCATGAGCCCCGTCTCCAATGGTACCGAGACCATCCAGAGTAGCGGTATATAAACTGGTCGTATTGCCGTCTGATCCTCCACCAGCAGTTGCTTCTTCCAGATTCAGCCCCAGGACTTCACCGGTACTTTTTGCCAACTGCCAAAGCTCCTGGTTGCGTGGAGTACGTTGCATAGGTTGTCTGCCAATGTCCCCTTCAATGAAAAGTTCACAACCAGGTAATGAGGGTTTCAGATTTAATATTTTTTCTGTGATCATTTCTCCGTCCTCCCGATTTAAAACCCTGACATCGATAATGGCAGTGCTGACTGGGGCTACAACATTGGCAGAAACACCTCCTTCGATCATGCCAACATTTACACTGATTCCTCTTTCCGGGTCATTCATCGCAAAAAGCTGCTGAATTTGGTGGGATAATTCCACAATGGCATTAACTCCTTTGCCTGGATCAAGGCCGGCATGAGCTGCTTTGCCTTTTAC
>JABDLW010000376.1 GCA_013001805.1 Saprospiraceae bacterium
GGGTAAATGTGGATTGCTTGTGGTATTGTTATAGGTGGCTTCTCCATGCAATGTTGAAAATGCAGGAATTACAACCGGTTTTTGAAACTGATAAAAACCTTGCCATTCAAAGTCCCAATGCGGTATATCGATCAGAGGTATCGTATCACCGGTGATGGTGGTTGCAAATGCCTTCATAGATTCGCAAATGAGATGTGCGTGTGGAGCGATACCGGTCATTGTGACCTTGAGTGGTACGGGAAAGAACGTCTCATAAAACGTCTGCCGGGTGTTGGCTGGAATATAAAGTTCGCGATCGATCCCAAATGAATGGTTCAAAACCGGAAGATTTTCGATACGCCTTAGATTATTACTTTCGGAAAATTTCAGGTTGATCAGAGTTGAATCGAACTGACCGACCGAACCTTCCGGGTAGTGGATTTGCGCCACTAGTGTAGCACCTTTTGGCAGGTAAATGCCCATCCCATCCGGGGCAAATGTAGCACTCGAACCGGGCACCCAGCCAGCAACCATTGAAGCAAGTTCAGATCCAATGCCACCAAAACAAGTATACCCTAGATCCGGATCTTCCGCATCGAGCAATTCGGGAGTTCCGGTAGTGTCCTGGAAGAGAATTACATGATGTACTACGCTACGATTGCCAGGGATAATTTCGATGCCGGTGATAAACCGGTCTTCGGGTTCTGCGGTGGGAATGACGAAACAGCGATAGAGATCTAACTCCCGGAGGTCAGGAATTTCAAAAGCAGGCAATCGCACACTAAAATCTGGTTCAGTGATTTCCTGGTTGCTGGAAAAAACCGGTGCCGCCAGGGAGCTGGAGGCACCTTCTGGTGCGCCTTGCTCGACCCATGCCTTAAACAGGGAGATTTCCTCATCGCTCAGAGCACGTGAACCGGCCAGATGGCCAAAATCCTTGGCAGGTGGCCAGGGAGGCATATATTGGCTACTAATAGCTGCTTCCATACCGTAGCGATTGGCGAAGGCATCCTCATAACTTTGTAATTTGAAAGGGGCAATTCCCTTATCGTTGTGGCAAGGACTGCAATGTGAATAGACAATACAGGCAATGTGATCAGACCAGGTTACCTCCTCCTGGCACATACAGGGCATAAACCAAAAGATCCCGACTGAGAAAAATATGAATTTTGCCATAGACTCTATTATAATAACGGATAGGATACATCAAAAGTCTATCCAAGAATCCTAAAGCCAAGTTGCAAAAATTCATTTTCTGCAAACTAGTACAATGTGCTTAAAGGTGCAGTCCACACTCTGTTTTAGGGTGGTTATTCCACCGGCCGGACCGGTCTTCTCCCGGAACAGTACAGTGTTTACAACCGATTGAATGATATCCTTTCGCTACCAGGGGGTGAAAAGGCAGGGCATTTTCACTGATATATTTTTCCCTGTCCTCCTTCGAAATATCCAGAAGTGGATAGAATTTCAGAATGCCACCTCGGTCTTCAAAAATATTTAGACTGGCTCGATGATCACTTTGCCACTCCATCAAACCCGAGACCCAAATCGAGTATTGTTCCTTGATTTTGTCGAGTGGTTGAACTTTGTTGATCGAACAGCAGAACTCTGGGTTTTTTCTCCAGGTTTCATCTTGCGTGGTAAAATTGTGCTCGTATTCATCTGCCTGGATTGAGAAGACGTTGAGTCCATAGAGCTCTGTAAGTAAAGTCTTGTATTTTAATGTCTCTTCAAAATGATAACCAGTATCTATGAAGTAGATTATCTGATCGGGGTTTACTAATGAGAACTCCCTTAGTAAAAGTGCCGAAGTTGCCGCAAATGAGCTGGTGAGCATGATCTCATCCGACTCGAAATCCTGGTAAAGTTTGGTTATTCGCTGGTTTACACTTAAGTCCCTGTAGAAACCATTCAATTTGTCAATTTCTTCGGGTGTGAAAGTACGCTTATTGGCGATAGCGTTTTTCATAATAGGAATACGTTTGAGGCCTCTCCCTGACATCAGTCATGACCCTTCAGGCTAATGTCACTGGAAAATACCTGATTTGCAATTGTTTTCATCGCTAATGTACAAATTTCTCACATGCACACTACTGCTGTGCAGGTATCTTTAAACATACCCGTGGAGCAATGGTTGCGCGATAAGGAGAATTGGAGGTGAACCGGTAAGATTGATTGATCTCCCCGGTTTAAGTACCAGGTCAAGAACTTTCTTGACCACAATGTGGTTTACAGGCTAAGATTACTTAGCTGATATCTGGTGAAAGTTTGCAGAAAATCGGTTGACTTAAAGTCAGGAATAAAGAAATATATGTTTCCAGTACACAAATTGGGTTTTTCTTTATAGAACTGGCATAAAAATCGCCCTAAATAACAGATTGCTATAGAAGAACGGGTATATTTGCCCCTCGAAATCTAGGTGGATTTAACATATTATGAAAGTAAATCAGCGACCGGCTGACGATCAGATTAGAGAAACTCTGAAAGACTGGCCAAAAATAGTGTCAAAATATCAGACACCCAATCGAAAAAAGGCATTTACACAAATTTTCAATACCTTTTTACCTTTTCTGGCTCTTTGGATTTTGATGTACTTCAGCCTATCATGGTCCTATTGGATTACATTGGGATTAGCTGTTATCAACGGTTTCTTCATGGTGCGAATTTTTATTATCCAGCATGACTGTGGGCATCAATCTTTCTTTAAGAAGAGAAAACTCAATAATGTAACTGGCTTGATTTGCAGTTTTTTTAGTTCAATTCCCTATGAATACTGGTCGCGATCACATAGCTTTCATCATGCGCATTGCGGACAACTGGAAGTGCGGGATATAGGTGACATAAATACCCTTACCGTTAAAGAATATAAAGAATTAAGTCCGGCCAAGCGGATAGGATACCGGGTTTTTAGAAACCCGTTGATACTATTTATTTTTGGACCCATCTACTATTTATTGGTTAATGTAAGATTCCCTCTTATTGGGCTGCAGGGTTGGAAAAAGATTAAATGGGCCCAATTTTATAATAATGTCTATTTGCTTCTCATCTATGCGCTGGTCGCCTTTGTGGTGGGATGGAAGCAGTTTTTTCTGGTCCATATACCCATCGTGGTTATTTTTGCCATTATTGCGATTTGGTTTTTTTATGTTCAGCATCAGCATGAACACACCTATAAGCAATGGAAGGAAAATTGGGAATATCTATTTTCCAGTATAAAAGGAAGTACGTACTATAAGCTTCCACGCATTTTTCAGTGGCTGACCGGAAATATTGGCTTGCATCACATTCATCACTTAAGTTCAAAAATTCCCAACTATCATCTGACCAGGTGTAAGGATGAAAATCCTATCCTGGGCAAATATGTAACTACCATTGGTTTCTTTGAGAGTCTGTCTTTTGTATTTCATCACTTATGGGATGAAGACAGTCAGCGGATGATTAGTTTTTGGAAGTTCTATAAAATGGAAAGAGCCGGTCTCGTTTAACATAGGGTAAAAATCTGCTTTTATTTAGCTATTGAGCCAATCTTCGAGATAGAGAAATCCCGGTTTTAAATGTCCTTTCTCTGCGATGGTTGCCCGTTCAAGCATTTCGCTGGGATCTGTTTTAATCAACTCACCCATTATTCTGGTAATAAATTGTTTGCCAAATGCTTTTGAGGCATCTCGTGGGAGCTCGTTGGGCAGATTATCAATTGTCATCATATCGACTGCATGTGATTGAAACGGCTGCGTTTCCAGACCAGTCTGTGGGTCGAAACCAAAAACGGGATCATCGATTGTACTGATCCGGACAGTAGATGGAATAGAAGAATGGGGAGCTATATCACAGGAAATATCAGCGATAACCTCAATGTTGAAATCAGTATGTTGCATTTCTTTCAATGTAAAGAAGGCGGGAGCTTCTTCCATGTAATAAATTCCGTTGATCATAATATTACTACCTATTGCATAGGGCCAAAATGTACTGATAAATTCAGAAGGATCATTATAAAACACCGATTTGTCAAATGGATCACCATCTTTTTGTGCAGCATAGTGATGCGGCAATAGCTGAGTAAATACAGGATAGTTGAACGAACCTTCCAGGTAGGCCTCCGGTTCAATTTGCTTGATTCCCATATCGCGCAACACCAGCAAGGCACCAGTTCCTACCCGTCCGGTGCCTGTCAGCACGATTTTGATTGGTGGTATGGTAATTTTGCTGTAGATTTCCTTTGCGAGTTCATAATGCATGAGATCTTTCATCCGGGGAAGTGTGAAACTACCCGATCTCTTTGCCCAGGTCCAGAGGGCATTGTGGGCACCCACCATTCCCGCGAAATGTCCGAAAGCGATGAGACGCTGACCGTGCATATTAGTGAGTAGTTCGTAGTCAATCAGACGGATTCTTTTTACCAATATCGTTTGGAGCAAATGCTTATTTTGTTCTTGTCTTTTTATGGTGTGCGAGAAGAAAAAATAGATTTTATCACTAATGAGTTTATCCGGAGGCACCTCTTTTACACCAAGAAAAATATCACACCCCTCAATTTCATTCACTACCGGAACCCGTAGATTCCGATACTCCGCATCCGAATAGCACCGGCTTTCAGATGACTCAACAACGATATCAATGTCTAATTCATCCCGTAAAAATGCAACCTGGGCCGGTGTAAGGGGTGTCCTTGACTCCGGTGGATACTTGTGTTCCTTTATGATACAGATTTTCATGGGTGCCTTGTCAGGTTGCTTATGCTAGTTGAAATTAAGATGATTTTCCTCTAGTAGACAAACCCATTAATTATTATCTATAATTTCTTCCTGTCTTATGTCATCTCTTCGTTGTCGTCAATCACAGGACGACCGCCCTGCTTCATTCCTCCGGTCTTGATCTAACATAAAACATTTTGAAATTCTGACGAAAAACTAATGCGTTCATCTACTAGCGAGCTTAACCGATTTCATGGAGAGCCTTGAGCGTGTAGCTTATTTCATCTTCGGTGTTATAGCCTACAACTCCCATTCGGGTGACACCACCTCCCTCTAACAAGCCCAGTATTTCGGTCGCCCTAATAGCATAAAAATGTCCATCCCAGGCATAAATGGCCTTTTTAGCCAATTCGTAGCATACTTGCTGTGGTGTTTTACCCTGGAGTGTAAATGCCAAAGTTGGAGCCCGCCGGACAGAGTCAATTTTAGGGCCATATATCTGAGATCCACGGATTTCTTTGATACCGTGGTACAACTGTGTCACCAATTTCATCTCGTGTTGATGTAAGTTCTTCATCGCATCAATTAATTTAGTCCGCAGATCATCACCACGGCCAAACTGAGCTATAAATTCAATGGCAGCCCCAACACCTGCAATCGCAGCATGATTAAGCGTGCCAGTTTCAATGCGAAAGGGTGCGGCTGGATCCTGAGTCCTTAATCTATCCGTTGCTAGTGTATCCAGTAGCCCCGGTTTTACGTACAGGATTCCCACATGGGGACCATAGAACTTGTATGCTGAGCAGAGGAGAAAATCACATTCTAGCGCACTTACATCGATACTCATATGGGGCACATAGTGTACTGCATCAACCAGCAATTTGATTCCGGTTTCCATGGTTAGTGATCTAACCAGGGCAATGTTATTCACTGTGCCAAAAATGTTGGATGCATATCCAATACAGATAAGTTTCGTTCGGCTGGTGATCTTGTTTTTTAGATCCTCATAGTCAAGAACACCCGCTGCCAGTAAATTCACTTCTTTGACAATGATTCCCTGCTCTTCCAATGTGATCCAGGGTCCCCGGTTTGATTCATGGTCAAGTTGGGTGATCAGGATTTCATCTCCCGGCTGCATAGATCTGGCTAATGCTTTGCTCAATGAAAAATTAAGCGTTGTCATGTTCTGGCCAAATGAAATACATGATGGGGATTCTGCTCCAAGAAACGCCGCGACTTTACCACGGACAGCTTCCAACAACCGGTCTGTTTCTTGTGAAGCAGCAAAATAGCCGTGGGTATTTGCGTTCGAATATTTGTAATATGAACTCATCGAATCCATGACTTGATTGGGTACCTGTGTTCCGGCGGGACCGTCAAGATAAACGATTGGACGACCGTGTATTTCTCTCCGCAGTGAGGGAAAATGTGTTCTAAATTTCTCTAATTTCATTTAAATCCTTTGAGGCAAAATACACTATTCCAAAAAAAAGTGAAGAAATATTTATGGATTTCCTGCTCCTGTCTCTCTTTCATTTATAGAACACTGAAACTAATCCCCATTTTATCAATCTGAAGTTAAGTCTTCAAAACCTCTGAAGTTTGCCTTGAAATAGAAGCGAGCATATCCCCAAACTATTGATCCAGAGAGGAGTTTCCCTGATTGGAGGCTCCTCCTTTTTTAAGCCGGAAGGCATGGGTGGTAAACACATTCTTTGCAAGAGGTGAAAAGAGGAAATGACGGATGGAGTGGATGAGTACTAGTGAGCCCACTCCGAAAAGGTTGCCAAATCAAAATCGGCTCTTTTGGCGATCTTTCCATTTTCTCAATTAGCTGATACTCAGGCATCGCCGAACCTCGAAAAAGTGCAAATCTCATCCAAAATAGACTCAATTTATGAAGATGGCACTTTCCGGAATGGACTCACAAGTGCCCTCAAAAAGCGAAACCACCTCCAACCCTTTAACCAGCTCAGGAAGAAGCTCAGCCAAAAGACTTTTCTCTGTGAGTAAATCTTTGTTTAAGGACTCACCATCACATCAATTTTTAAGCTATGATCCATTCATAAAGATTCGTCACCGATGGCGTGCTTCATACACAGTGGATGCCGATTCTACGGATGACTTGATACACTGACATCACACTCCCGTTCCATACTTGATAACCATGTGGCAGTAATATATCGGTGATCCGAAGTGTCGCCTCTTGCTAATACGCCAGGCTTCAGATTTATCTGGCTTTTTTTAACTTTCCTGTTCGCCGCCTTTAACTTTTATTGAAAGTTGCCAGGTTTATTTGGACCTTTCTCATTGCTTTGAAAATGCGTATATTCAAAATTTTAAGTAGCAAACAACTGGCCTGTTAAGCCATTGTGGTTAAATAAAAAATACTTTAATAACCTCTATTTCTCGGATCTAAATATCACTCAAGTATGAATAGACGAATGGCGACTACTCTGATATTACTCTTAGTTGCAGTTAGGCTTACTGCTCAGACAGTAGATAAGCCCGAAACAACGAATCACATACACAAACTGGAAAATCCCATGTCATTGCAGTATCTGGAGGATAATCTAAAAAAAGAATCCCCCAGATTGATGCTGACAAAGGAACTTAAAAGGGATCTAAAGCGCAAAATAGAGGAGCGTCCGGAAGTGGCCAATTACTATGCAGCAATTAAATTAAATGCAAACTCTGTTTTTGAAGAACCTCTTTTACAAAGGATTAAAACGGGAAGGCGCCTTTTGAGTGTGTCACGGGAAATGTTGCACCGGATGGGAG
>JABDLW010000377.1 GCA_013001805.1 Saprospiraceae bacterium
GCATTGCTCTATTTGGTATCCCACTTCACGGCCAAAGGGGCCAATGCGGACACATTCTATATGGCCGGCAGGAGAGCTCCATGGACGCTGGTGTCCTATGGAATGATAGGCGTGGCGATTTCCGGGATAACTTTTATTTCTGTTCCCGGAGAAGTACAAACTTCTGCTTTTTCATACTTTCAGCTGGTGATCGGCTATGCCCTGGGTCTGATTTTGGTGGCATTAGTCCTGTTACCGATCTACTACAAATCCAGGGTAATTTCCATTTACTCATATTTGGAAAATCGATTTGGTTACTACACCCACAAAAGCGGTGCACTGTTTTTTATGTTGACTCACCTTCTTGGTGCATCTTTTCGGCTTTATCTCATGGCTTTTGTACTTCAGTTAATTGCTTTTGATGCGCTAAATATTCCCTTTTTTGTAACGGTATTTATTACCATTATTTTGATTTGGCTATACACTTATAAAGGGGGTATAAAGACCATTATTTTCACGGATGTATTACAGACTACTTTTTTACTCTTAGCAATCATCTTATGCATTTACAGTGTAGCCCAACATATGCAATTATCACTTGCCGGGTTAAATAATAAAATATGGAGCAGTGAGTACTCAAAAATCTTCTATTGGTCATGGGACAGTCCCTACAACTTTTTTAAACTGGTTCTGACTGGAATGTTACTAACCATTGTGGCCAATGGACTTGATCAGGCCATTATGCAGAAACACCTGACCTGCCCCCGATTGATCGATGCTAAGAAAAACATAATCACTTTAGCCTTTGTCTTATTGATTGTCAATTTAATTATCCTTTTTCTCGGAGCAGCCCTGGTACTATATGCGAGTGAATTTCAGGTAATCTTGCCCGGGCAGACGGATCAGATATATCCCCGCTTAGCGGTAAATCATTTGGGTAGTGTTGCTGGAGTTGCATTTATTGTTGGCATCGCCGCTGCTGCATACTCATCAGCAGATTCTTCTTTGACCGGACTGACAACTTCCTTTTGCGTGGATTTCCTGGGATATCAAACACATCGCGCTGATAATTCACGTGTGCGAAAATGGGTGCACCTCGGATTTTCTATTCTCATTTTTGTATTCATCATCTTATTTCATTTAATCAATAACGAGAGTGTAGTAAGTGCTTTTATTCGCATTTCCGGATACACCGCTGGACCCTTATTAGGCCTTTTTACTTTTGGCATCATCAGCAAACGGAAAGTGCATGACCGGATCATGCCACTGGTTTGTCTCACCGCTCCCCTCTTGTCATACTTTGTGAATCGATATTCTCCTTACTTATTTCAGGGATATCAATTGGGATATGAAATTATTGTAGTCAATGCGATCTTGACTCTAATCGGAATTTATTTATTTAGCAAAAATAGCCGCGTCACGAAATGAAAGTATATATCCAGTTCATAAAATCCATGCCATTGTTTTTCATTCCTATCTTCTGTCTGAGCACTGCACCTCGTTTCATTGCAGCACAGGCTACAGCAGAAGAAGTTTTTATGCATCCACCGCAAGATGCGAAACCCCGAGGCTACTGGATCTGGGGTCATGGCAATTTTGATTATGTACGGATCCGGGAAGAATTAAAGGCCTTTAAGGAAAAGGGATTGGGTGGTGTTGATATTTTCGACATGGGCATTGCCGATCCATACGAAATCATTCCCGCTGGTAATGAATTTCTTGGTGAAACGATGCTGGACGGTATCGCATTTGCTTTGAAGGAAGCTGAAAAATTAGACCTGGCTATGGGATTTTCCGTATCCAATGGCTGGAATGCCGGAGGATCCTGGACTGAACCTGACGAAATGATCATGCGACTCTTATTTTGGAAGGATACCCTAAATGGTCCGGTAAAAATCAGTAAAATCGGATTTCCCGAATTGCCTACAACATTCTTGAAACCCTACGGCAGCTTTGAACTGTTTCCGCAAATCAAAAAAGATGGTCTTCCGGAATATTATGATGAGGTCGCGTTGGTAGCCTATCCGCTTAAGGAGGACAGTTTAATTACTGACCCTGATAAAATCATTCACTTCGATATTAGTCAAATTCAAGGCAATAAAGTCAATCTTGATCTTCCCGAGGGACAGTGGGTTCTGTCCAGAGCCGTCGTGAGTCCATTGGGACAAAAAATGTGGATGCGCAGTGACAATACCAAGGGATTCATAATGGATCACTATTCGAAAAAGGCCACCAAACATCACTTCGAACATGTCATTGGTAAATTAGAGCAAAGGGTGGGTGATTTAAACCAGACGGCACTGGAACGCTTATATCTCTGTAGTTTTGAAGCCGAAGATTATATTATCTGGAGTCCGGAACTGCAAGAAGAATTCTTTCGGCAACATGGTTACGAAATCGAACCCTACATCCCTGTTTTTGCAGGACAACAGATAATAAACCAGGAGACTACTCAGCGCTTTTTGCATGATTACCGGTCCACTGTTTCTGAGATGTTTGTCAACAATCATTACCGGCAAGCGCGATCCATCTGCCATGAACATGGCGTCCTGCTCGCTTCCGAATCCGGAGGACCCGGCCCACCTTTACATTACGTGCCCACGGAAGACCTTAAGGCTCTGGGCGCTGTTGATATTATGCGGGGTGAATTTTGGAACCGGAAGCCCCGGTATTTTGACAAAAATGGCAATGATCTGGTGCAGGTCGTACGAAATATCGCCAGTGCGGCTCACATTTATGGCCATAAGATTGTCGAAATGGAATCCTTCAGCAGCCACCAGAAACATTGGCAGGAAACTCCGCTGGAGTTAAAGAAAATCGCTGACAATGCTTTTTGTGAAGGCATGACCCGTGTCATTTACCACACCATGCCCCATAGTCCCCAGGAAGCCGGCGTACCAGGATGGAGTTATCAGGCGGGTACCCACATTTCCCCGAAGATGACATGGTGGGACTTCTAAGCCCTTTCACGACTACATTGCCCGCACCAGTGCTTTATTACAACATGGCAATTTTGTGGCAGATGTAGCCTATTACTACGGCGAACAAATTCCCAAATTTGCTTCGGGCTCAAAATACATTCGGAAAACTTTGGGTAAGGGGTATGATTATGACGATATCAATAAAGAAGTCCTTTTACAGAGCACGGTCACTGATGCCGGGCACCTGCAACTTCCCAGTGGGATGACGTATCAACTTTTGGTCCTGCCGCAAGATGATGCACAAATGAGTCTTGAGGTGTTGCAGAAAATCGAATATTTACTGGAAAATGGAGCCACCATTTTAGGAGATAAACCGAAATCGGTATTGGGACTGAAAGACTATGCGGAGAGAAATGCTCAACTGGCACAACGGGCGGATAAAATTTGGAACGTGAAAGGTGAAAAACAAATGATAAGGCATGGCCGTGGAACGCTATTTACCGGTCATACTGAAAAAGAAATATTGCTGGCAAAAGGTATTGTGCCTGATTTTCAATATACCTCTCGCGAGCATGTCAATCTGGATTATATTCACCGCCAAACTGCAACGGAGGATGTCTATTTCATTCGAAACCAAGATTCACTTGCAATTGATGTGCTGGTTTCTTTACGGGTGACCGGTGCAGCACCTTATACCTTTGATCCGGAACACGGTACCATAGACCCTGTATTAACCTTTTCCTTCAGCGACAATCATATCTCTTTACCGCTGCAAATGGAACCCTGGGGTTCAGTATTTATTGTCCTTAAACATGATCAGAAGCCGCTGAGATCTGTCGTATCGATTACTAAGAATGGACAAAATATTCCGGATGATGTCGCCACTTCATTATCCTTGGATGGAGAGGGAGGTCTATTTTTCAAGGCCTCACAGCCGGGAAGCTACACGATTACTTATGCAGACAATAATTATGAGACCTTAAATTACTCAACACCGCAGGAAAAACAAATATTAAATGATTCCTGGGATGTACATTTTCCTCATGGCTGGGGTTTTGAACCCATTCAGCACTTCGATTCTTTAATTAACTGGGTAGATCACGCTGTTCCTGAACTCTCCATTTTCAGTGGGTCAGCCACCTATAAAAAATCTTTTATCCTCGACAAGGAGTTTCTAAGCGATGGCGTATCCTACGTGCTTGATCTTGGTACTGTTGGAGAGGTGGCACAGGTATTCCTCAATGGTCATGAAGTTGGAACCAAAGTGTTTCCGCCTTTTAAATTCGATATTACCGGATTATTAAGAACAGGACACAATCATTTGTCCATTGCTGTAGCCAATACCTGGCTGAATCAATTAATTGGTGAAGCGCAGAAACCTTTGCACCAGCAACGCACCAGAAGCAACTTAAGTGGAAGTAAAGCGGATCTAACGAAAAGGCCATGGAGTAATTATAAACCCCAGGCATCGGGCTTAATAGGACCAGTAATTATTTCCGGTCAAACAAAATATCGCCTGCCGCGGGAGTAAGACATGGCTAAAATCTCACAAGGGCACCTTTAATTACCCCGTTCTTGGTCTGAACGCTACCGATAAGAGGGTGGCTGGACGGATCTTTTAAATTAAATTGGGGAATTAAATCAAAGACACTTTATCAATACTTCGTGAGCTTAACGTAATGATCTAATCCAGCTTTGCTAAGCATTGTAAATGAGATTTCGAAATCAAAGTATGGATAAAATGGAAAGATTGAAAAAACTAAAACCAATGATAATCAATGCCACGTAACGCAAGAGCAGCGACCGGACCAAAGACCTTTGTAAAAGGTCTCATTCCAGCCTAGTGGTTCGCACGCGAGTGTTCTTGAGCGATCCGGTTGCAATGCAAACGGGCGAGGTGCAGTGCACCTCGAAGTGAAAAGAACCGCGTGCAGCGGAAGGGGAGCCTATTGTCCCGTATAAGTTTGCCCCGTCCATCTGGCTGGCCAAGCCGGACAGGCTGGAGGCGAAAAAAGAATTATAAATGAGAATGACATGTATTCTCCTCTACTAAGTACACGAACTATTATTTATTAAACAGTGCAAATAAGAATAAAGGCTCACCGCAAAAAATAGTACATACTATCAAGGAATACAAAAGGCTGAAAATATCCGGATTCTCATCCAGAGAGAACTCAACAGAACTACGAATGATGGCTCCGGATCAGATCCAGAGCCATCTCATTCCATTTTCTATTGACTGGCAAAGGGTAGAAAAGTCGACACCGACTTATTTCATGGACTTCCTCTTACCCTTTAATGCATAAGTTCCTTCATCAGATTGGGCTTCGCCGGTAAAATTATCGCCATCGAAATTTAATAGCACATCCACATCCGCTCCCTCAACGTTTATGTTAAACTTCACCTGATTATCTTCAACTACCACACTGTTTCCCTTGATCTTACTATAATTGACAGACAACGTGACCATAAAATCATCTTCAGACTTGTCAATAATGATTTCACCTGAAGCATATTCCGGAGCAGTGTTGGTGGCCTGGTATTTCCAGGTGCCCACAACCCCATCCGATACCAGGAAAGATTGAAATACGAAAAGAGCTGAAAGTATGAGTAGTGACTTAATGCTTACCGCTAGTATTTTCATAGTAGAAAAGATTATTTTAACCCAATGTAGTCCGAAATTTTCGAAGCTCAAAATTCATTTTTGTTAAAATCAATTCGATTACCCGGGAGACTCCCGCATAGAAAAACTTGAGTGCGTTGGTGGAGTCATTGTGAGCCCAGGCATGCAAAATTACCGGAGTGTAGCTTTAGGCTATCTCTATTTACCTCTGAATGAGGAAAAATTTAATACGATGCGAGCAAGATAAGGCAGGAGGAAGAAAGATATCCGTAGCTATCTGAATGACCCGTCTGCTGTAGCATGCCAGGCAGGCGATCAAGGCAGTATGGTGAAGCATATTATTTAATAAATTTTCAACGAAAATTGTTTTTACCATGAATGGGGTTGATAGAGGTACCCTTTAATTACTTTATCTTAGGATCAACATGTTACCACCAGTGAGTGAACGAAAACAAACGATTGCCTTCAAACTGGGTTTCTGTATCCTGGTAGCACTGGTATTGTGGCCAATGGCTGGCTGGTTCGCGATGGATATTAGGGGCTGGCATATCTTTTCTGTTTTCATCGCAGTAATTGTCAGCTTTATCGTTCGGCCTTACCCCATGGGTATGACGGTATTGATCGGGCTCATGGTCCTGGTTACCTCGGGGACCATTTCCATAAAAGAGTCTTTATCGGGTTTTGGAGACGCAACTGTCTGGCTGGTTATTGCTGCTTTTTTACTAGCCGCGGCAGTTATAAATACCGGATTTGGCCTCCGTGTTGCTCTCCTCTTATTGGTCAGACTTGGGAAGTCAATGCAGGGATTAGCCTATGCCATTTGTGGCTCTGAGTTTCTCCTTGGTTCCGTCATTCCCTCTAACACGGCCCGGGGTGGAGGATTGCATGCGCCCATCGTAGATTCACTGGCGAGGTCAATGGAAGAAGGAACAGATAAACCGGCACTTGCCGGCCGCTATTTAAGCCTGGTGGGAAGTCATGCCAATCTAATCGTTGCCTCCATGTTTATGACCGGCATGGCCGCCAATCCACTAGTCAGCAAAGCAGCCCGGGAAGTATTTGATTTGGATTTTGGTTGGGGAACCTGGCTTTTGGGGAGCATCATACCGGGTTTGCTATCGCTGCTTATCTTACCCAAAGTCCTCTACTATTTTGCACCGCCCACTTTTTCCGATAGCACAGCTGCCCGAACGCTGGCAAAAAAAAGGCTAAATGATTGTGGTCCTATGCAATGGAGGGAAAAAGTGATGCTGGTAGTTTTGGTTTCGATGCTGATACTTTGGAGCACGCAATTCCTACATGGCCTAAGCACTACTTTAATTGCCTGGCTGGGTGTCATTGTTCTGCTTTTAAGCAACACCCAAACCTGGCAAGATATCATTAGCAATGATCTGGCCTGGGATACCCTTATTTGGTTGGGAGGTTTATTAACCATGGCCAACATGTTGGCTGAATATGGGTTTATCTCCTGGTTTGTCGACACCGTTAAGAATCTGACATCAAATGCATCCGGACTTGGGGTGATCATAAGTCTGGGTCTTTTCTATTTTTATTCCATGTATGCATTTTCTATGTTAACTGCCCATATCGCAGCCATGGTTATTCCTTTTTTATCGGTTTGTGCCGCTACCAATGCTCCTCCCATGATTGCAGTGGCCGTTTTTGCTTATTTTTCATGTCTATGCGGTTGCACGACCAACTATTCTTCGGGACCGGTGATTATTTATTTCGGCCTGGGCTACGAAAAAGCTGGTCGCTGGTTTAAGATCGGTTTTGTCATTTCCCTAATACACATTGTGGTGTGGCTCGGCAGTGGTTTACTTTGGTGGAAAATACTAGGCTGGTGGTAATGCCAGGGCAGATATTTATGGCGACGATTTTTTAGGTGAAAAGGCCATGTGAATTAATACGGTAAGTAATGATAAAAATTTTCCACATGGAAAAACTCCCCTATATTTTGATATTAATCCTCTCACTCTGTGGCTGCCAGCATAACAGAGATAAACCAGGGGAAAAATTACTCCAACCCGGGGTCACTTTTGATCATTTAGTAATTGACTCCCTGGGTGTGGAAAATCCGTGGGCAAAAATATGTGGAGACATCAATGGTGATGGTCTTTCGGATATTGTAATAGGTGGACAAAAAGGACCGTTGGTCTGGTATCGAAATCCCGATTGGCAGCGCTTCGAAATCGCAGCTGGAGGATACAACACCGTCGATGGAGAGGCTGGCGACATTGATGGAGATGGTGATCTGGATGTGGTCATGGGCGGTTTGATTTGGTATGATAATCCCGGCAATCTAAGGGATGATCCGAGTCAAATTTGGGAGCAGCATCAGATTGCCATTCATCCCACCCATGATGTCGAACTGGCGGATATTAATAATGATGGAAAGCTGGACATAGTAACCAGAAATCAATCTGATTTTGGGACGAAGAAGGGAAACACCATTCATATCTGGACAAATCCCCACTCGGGAGATTGGAAGGAAGCAATATTGGAATGTGACCACGGTGAAGGTCTTAAATTGAGTGACCTGGATGCCGATGGTGACACGGATATCATTGGCAGTGGCTTTTGGTTTGAGAATGTGGCGACAAACGAGTGGCCACGCCATGATATTACGCAATGGAATGCAAGTGCTAATGTGACTGTTGCTGATCTTAATGGTGACAAAAGACTTGATATTGTCCTGACACCATCTGAATTGGCGAGTCAGTATTATCGAATATCCTGGTTCGCACAACCGGAAGACATCGACGAAGGTTCCTGGACTGAACATATTCTCATAGATTCCATCGAATGCGTCATTCACGGGGTCGCAAATGGAGATTTCAACGGAGATGGTGCAATCGATATTACCTATTCTGAAATGCATCAGGGAGCGGATCCGGATGAAGTGGTGGTTTTAATTAATGGCAATCATGGAGAACAGTGGAGCTCAATTTTATTGTCGAAAAAAGGATCGCATAGCATACAGGTGGCCGATATGGATGGCGATAAATCTCCGGATATCATGGGTGCAAATTGGAGCGGCAAGGATCAGTCCATAAACCTGTGGCTCGCTAAAAGGAAGATTTAAATCATTTGTTACTAAAAAGCGTATTGGATTATTTATCTTAAAAGAACTTTATTAAGCTCTCCCGGCATGATCTTGTTCTAGCTGCAAATTATCGGACAGGTGATACCGATGCATATCATTCAGAAAATCAAAAAATAGAATCTAATACTAGCGATCGACTTATGAAATTAAAAACCAGAAGAAAATTCCTCAGAGATTTGGGCCTGGGCTCGACATGTCTTTTGACTGCACCGACCATCATTCCTGCCTCCGTTTTAGGTAGAGATGGTCATATCCCTCCCTCAGACCGCATTAATCTTGGTATCATCGGAGCAGGCAATCAGGCGGAGAATGACGTAAAAGGTTTCCTGCGGGATAACCGGGTGCAGATCACAGCTATTTGCGATGTAAACAAACAGAGCACTGG
>JABDLW010000413.1 GCA_013001805.1 Saprospiraceae bacterium
CGGGTATGGGATCATCGAGTAAAGAAAATACTGCTTCAAGCATGTGTACTCCATATTTGAGCCAATCCTTTTTTCCAACAGCAGTAACCAAAATAATTTTGCCTAACGTAGCAAGTTCGGCTTTCAATGCGCGGCATTCAGTGGCATACCGCATAGATGAACAGGACATCAGAAACTTGCTCTTGCTGTCCTGCTCAGTGAACCAGAGGAGGTCTTTGCGGCTAATTGCGAGCGGTTTATCAATAAATATGGGAATTCCATTGTCGAGAAATGGTTTAGCCATCTCTACATGATGTTCGGCGTCATCACGCGCTAATATGACAGCATCAACCTCAGAAACCATAACTGAAAGATCATCTACGATATTCTTAATGCCAGCCGATCTGGCAATACTTTGCGACGTTGCCCGATTCTGCGTCCAAAGATGAGTGACCCGGGCATTATTAAAACCCAGAGTATCTTTATTTGCCACCAGGTAGTCCGCCACTCCTGGATACCCTACCCTAATAATCTCTGACGCGTCGTAAGTGCCATTAACAATTGATGACCAGGAATAGGGATGAGCATTCCCGGGACTCATACCAATCATACCAATCTTCACCATTTTCTCAAGTTATCTATTCGAACTCAATTCCTAATATTATTTTTTTGCTACACTGAATAGATCCGCTAATTTTCGGCAATATTGAGTGAGCCCAACCACATCAGCTCCAGTACTGACAAATTGATAACCTAGCTCTATTAACTCTTCCAAATTTGATGAATTACCCACGGTTCCGGCAAATTTACCATAACGTTTTGCCGCTATTGCTACTTCTTTTCGTGCTTCAATAAGTAGCGGATGTTGCCACTGGCCTGGTGCCCCAATGCCCTGACTAAAATCTCCCGGACCAAAAAATAACATGTCAAAACCCTCAAGAGCTGCGATTGCATCAAGATCATCAAGTGCCTCAGGATCTTCAATTTGTAAAATCACAAAGCGATCTTGATTGGCATCGCGCATATAATCGGGTAAATCGATGGCCGTATACGCTGCATCATTATTTCCACCATCCAGGGGACGCCGACCTATCGGAAAAAACCGGGTTGCCTGAATCACCTCTTTGGCATCACTAAGACTCATGACATGAGGAACCATAATTCCCGCAGCATCTTGTTCTAGTGGTTTAATATAATCACTATATGATCCCCGGGAGACCCGCACCATTAAATCCGTATTATGGGCTTTGGTAGCCCAAACATTAGCGGCGATGATCGACCAATCCTGGCCGATATGCTCCTGGTCGACCCATACACAATCAAACCCGGCAATGGCAGCGATTTCACATATCCGCGGTTCCGACAGATTCACTTTAAAGCAACTAACCAGTTCACCTGTCCGTAATTTTTCCAGCACCCTGCTTTTTCTCATTTATATTTATTCATTTTCACTCTAAAAAATAGTGCCGATAATTTCTAACATCTAGAGGTTGTAGGTTGCGATCTTTTTACGATCAAATAAACTTAGGATTACTCCTACAAAAATACCAGCTACCAGCGAAGATGGCATAATCCAAAGCACCGTAATACCAAATAGTCCGTAAAATGCAACGGCTACAGCAAATAAAATAGAAAATATACCAGCAGCAAATGTGGCACGCTCCGTAGCAAAGGGAATAAACAACGCCATGAAAAAGAGAACGAAGAGAGGGGCTACAAATAGATTAACCACCTTCATAATTACATCAAACAAATTTCCCGAAACAACCCCAATGAAAAAACTTAACACAATCACCATCAGGCCAGTGAGATAGGAAAGTGTCTGCACCTGCTTGAGCACATGTCCCTGGGAATTTTCTTTAGAAAAGAATCTTTTAATAATGTCTTCCGATATAACCGATGAGACACTATTAAGACCAGAAGACATACTGGACATGGCGGCGGCGAGTAAGCCGGCGATGATCAGGCCCGAAATACCAGTAGGTAAGGCGATGATAACAAAGCGAGGAAATAATGTATCTGCCTGACTCTGCAGATCTGCATCCAGGTTTAGTAATTCCATATTCTCTGAAAAATAAGCCACCATGGCTAATCCAACCAGTGCCAGTAAGATGTAGGCAAGAACCGTCGAATAAAGTGAAATTCGAAATGATCTTCTTGCCGTCGCAATATCTTTTGTTGATAAATACCTCTGGATGGCTATTTGATCTGAGCCAGTTGTGCAAATATACCAGGTGAACAGGGCCAGCATGGCGTTGCCGATAGTGGTCCGCTCCAGAGGATCAAAACCAATCCGAAACTCATCCCAATGTTGAGGCCAACTACTGGGAAATATTTCAGTGAAAGATCCCAGATGATAACTGACAACAATAATGCTAAGTAGGGCACCGCCCATAAAAATACAAGTCTGGATGACATCGGTCAGAACCACCGCCTTCAACCCTCCCATCGAAGTATAAACAATGGTGATAATGGTGAGAATGACCGTGAGAAATGGCACATAAGACCGGTCAAATTGAATTACCGAAAACAATGCAACATCCACTGTAACGTAGATTATTGTCGCCATCCATAATAAACGAAGGGAAAGAAACATAACCGTGGCCAGCATCCGTATACTTAAACCCAATTTCACCTCGAGTATTTCATAGGCACTGGTGACTTGCATCTGCATGATTTTTGGTATCAGCCACCATCCCGCCACATAATAAACCACAGGAAAGGCAAGTACCCCGGCAAATATGGCCGGGCCATGTTGGATCATTTCTCCGGGATAAGATAAATAGCTTAGGGTGCTCAGCAACGAGGCAAATAGTGATATACCAACTGCCGTTGGATTCATTTTTCTGCCACCAAGTAAATAGTCCTCCTGATTAACATTCTTTTTTGAATAGTACCAGCCTATAAACAGCATAGACGAAGCATAAATGACCAAAACCATCCAATCCAAAACCGTCAAGTTGATTCCCGGATCTGCTGTCATTGCTTTCTATTCGATGAAGGGCTCAAATCGAAAATCATTATGCATCTAATATCTGAAGCATGAGTACTGGTTAAAAGACCTTTTGTAAAGGGACAATTGTTATCTATTTTACTCCGGTGCACCCCACTAGAAGTTTTGTTCTAATTCCTTTAGATATGCTTCCTTAGCCAAGGCATTTACTTCTGCCGATTCCCCAAAATATACGAGACCCAAAGCCTGCCGGGACCGGGTTGCACTCTGGTTGCTGTCAGCACGGTGAATGGTCATAGCATGATGGATTAATAAATCGCCAGCTTTTACCGGTACTCTGACCTCAGCAGAATAATCATTCTCACCATAGTCAGAGATGCCTTGAGAAAATCCCAGTACGCTTGAAAAATTATGTGGTCTCTGCCCCCTGAGATGAGACCCGGGAATATATCTTATGCAACCATTTTCCTCATCGACATCCTCTATTGCCAGCCACATGGTGGCTGCTGTGGGTGGATCCAATTTAAAATAAAAGCCATCTTGATGAGGTGGGGTTGCCTCACCGATCTTTGCCGGTTTATTAAAATATTGAAGATTCTTTCCGACCACTTTGTCTGCCAGGAGAACTTCCACCAGTTCTTCAAAGCGGCTTCCAATAAGCAAATTATGAAAATAGGGGTCGACTGTGTGTAGGTCCTGAATTTGCTTCAATGAAGAAGAATCGTTCTTGTCTTCGAAAAATGCTTGCCTGTGAGTCATATGTGGCACTTTCTCAATTATAATTTTTTCCAGCGCCTGCTTCAATGTTTTCAGTTCCTCTTTATTTAGGAAACCGGATATCGAAACATATCCAATCTGATCAAAAGTTTTCTTGAGTTCGATAGCATCCCTTGCTGAAATCATAATTAGTTCTATTTAAAGTGTGCATCAAGTAGCGTCTCTAAATCCTCTGGTCCACCATTTGAGTTTTGGGCAAAAGGCCGATTATAGAATTCCTTTTACAACAATTTTAATACTGATCCCGCTATATGTCTT
Source organism: Saprospiraceae bacterium (assembly GCA_013001805.1). GTDB lineage: Bacteria > Bacteroidota > Bacteroidia > Chitinophagales > Saprospiraceae > JABDMH01. The sequence goes on from JABDLW010000413.1 coordinate 3,968, forward strand.
ATCCCATCATCTTTGTTGAAATAATAGGTCACAAGTACATGTTTATCATCAAGCAGCACCGCCCAGGGATATCCGATGTCGGTACCACCCCCGTCCTTCCTTATGATTATTTCTGGCGCGGTTGCGTAATCCGTGCCCTCAGGATTAAGAATTCTGGCTCTTATACCATAAGGCTTATGCCGATAGCCATAAACAAGAAAAATACGATTGTCCGCTAATCTTAACGCTTGGAGTGGATGACCGCGAAAACCCATTTTCTCCCAGGGGAGAAAAGATCGACCCCCGTCGATAGAACGGGCAATGCAAGCCTGGTCATCCATTCCTGCTGTTCTTAAAAATGCAAGTAGATCTCCCTCAGGTGTCTCATAAATGGAAGCTTCATTAAAGGCAGCGTCTGCGTCGCTGGCAACTGGACATGAGTATGACCAGGTTAAGCCTTTATCGTCAGAAATCAATAGGTGATTGGAAGTCCTTTTTAAATCGGCAGAATCTGTCGATGCAGCAACAACCCAAAATATCCTTCCATCCTTTCCTTCACAAAGTGCACCCCGGTTATAGGCCGAAAGTGGCTTGCCCAATGCATTATATTTCACTTCCGGTGGAATGCTAGGTGGATAAAATGGTCCTTGCCAATGATCCCCGCCATCAATTGATCGCAGGTAATAACCCCCCATAAAAACGGTACCATAAATATTCTCGGAATATGGTTTTTTTAAATTTTCAAGCCCTTCGTCCCTCAGGAAAGCCCACAGGTAACTCATGCATAATAAATTGCCATCTGCCAACTGCAAGAGACATGGGTCTTGAGATCCACCCAATGGATGGGCAAAAATGAGTTCAGGGTTCTTACTCCATGAAATTCCATTGTCACCCGATTTTACCAACACTAAATAGCTATTTGGATCTACGTGATTGGACCTCCTTTCACCAAAGTTTTTTCGTTCTGGCGCACGTCTGAATGCCACAATGATTTCTCCATCATTCTTTTTAATCACACTGGGAAAACAAGAATAAAAGTTAGTGTCGTAATAAATCAGAAAATCCCTCTCCTTAACGGCGGGAATACTATCTGAATAGAGTTGCCCATAAGCATATGTGCTGGCTGCACAAAAAGAAAAAAAGATGATCGCCAGTCCACTACAATATTTCCAGCTATTCATGTATTTAGAACTAAAATTTCATTTTTTTATATAAAAATACTCACCTTCTTGAGGATAATAATTAATTATTTAAAGAAACGCAGATAATCGGTGATCTGCTCTTTTAATTAAATTTAAAAGAATACAGATCGGCATCTTTTAATACTATCCGAATTCGAATCACTCTTCCCATCAAGCCGGAAACATCAGAAGATCCCTTCCAATGCACTATTCTTTTGATTTCATTTCCAATTATTTCCTCTGCGTCTTCCAAGGTGAATCTGGGCAAGGCCTTCCCATCCTGATCTTGTAATTCGATTTTAATAAATCCTGCCGCCGAGGTTGCATAATTGATTTCCAACTGGCTTCCCTCAAAGGTAAAGGCCTTTGTTACCATTTCTCCTCCTTTGTATCCCGCATTTAGCGATGCCAGGCCGTCTATACGCATGGAATATCTT
>JABDLW010000439.1 GCA_013001805.1 Saprospiraceae bacterium
GGGTATGATTATGCACATGATCAAAAAGGCAGTTTTTCTGAGCAGGAATACTTGCCAGATGAATTGCATGGGACCAGATTTTATGAACCAAAGCTCAACCAGATCGAAATGAAAGCCAGGGAAAAGCTGAGATCCTGGTGGAAGAAAAAGTACGGTTATTAAACATATTTAGTGGGTTATTTGTCTTAACATAGATTCCAATAATGATACCTTTGCGCCCCGAATCAGGCACCTAAATAAACTATATGGATGTAGGCACAGTCGAGAACGTCAAAATAATACGGGAGAGCGTCCGTGATTTTGTAGATAAGCAAATCAGGCCTCATGTGATGGATTGGGATGAACGTCAATTTTTTCCGCGCGAGATGATGCAGGCGATGGGTCAGCAAGGTTTCCTGGGAGTATTGGTACCTATGGAGTACGGAGGAGCAGGTCTGGGATATCAGGAATACATCACGGTTATTGAAGAAGTCTCGAAAGTCTGTGGATCCATAGGTCTGTCGGTCGCGGCACACAATTCACTCTGCTCCGGGCATATTAACTTGTTTGGAACACCCAACCAGAAGGCAGAGTATCTGTCACGATTGGCTACAGGAGAGTTTCTTGGCGCCTGGGGATTAACTGAGCCAAATACCGGAAGTGATGCCATGCGTATGAAGTGTGTGGCAGTAAAAGATGGAGATCACTTCGTGCTCAACGGCACAAAATCCTGGATTACTCACGGAAAATCTGGTGACGTAGCGGTAGTGATTGCCCGGACCGGTGAATTGCTGGATAGCCGGGGTATGACTGCATTTATCGTACCGATGGATACACCGGGTCTGAGTGCCGGGAAAAAGGAAAATAAGTTAGGTATGCGCGCTTCCGAGACGGCTGAAATGATTTTCGAAAACTGCCGTGTTCACAAGGATCAGGTAATAGGAGAAGAAGGTGAAGGCTTTATCCAGGCAATGCAGGTACTGGATGGAGGACGAATCTCAATCGCAGCATTATCTCTTGGTATAGCCAAAGGAGCATATGAGTGCTCCGTTGCTTACGCAAAGCAGCGTGAACAGTTTGGAAAACCCATTGCGAGTTTTCAAGCAATTAGCTTCAAATTGGCGGAAATGGCCACGCAAATTGAAGCGGCAGAGCTATTGACCAGAAAGGCTGGAGACCTAAAGAATCGTGGGGAAAAAATGACAAAGTTGGCGGCGATGGCCAAACTTTACGCCTCAGAAATTGCAGTAAAATGTGGTACCGAGGCAGTTCAAATACATGGCGGTTATGGATACACTAAAGATTATCCTGCAGAAAAATTTTATCGTGATGCCAAGCTTTGTACGATCGGAGAAGGCACTTCGGAAATACAGAAAATTGTGATAGCGCGTGAAATACTACGTGAATAGGAGAATGCCTATTGTTCAGCTATCAATTTCTACAGTCTAAAAAAGCCAAGAGACATTACCGGCAAATTTAAATATACTGCGTACCTTCCGATCTGAGATTGTTACTATGAAAAAGATTTGTCCGGAATGCGGGATGGAGTTTTTTGGGAGGAGAGATAAAAAATACTGTTCCGATCAGTGCCGCAACACCTTCAACAACAGAAAAACAAGTACCTCAAACAATCTGATTCGCAATATCAATCGTATTCTGCGTAAAAATCGAACAATTCTAGCCAAACTTAATCCCAATGGAAAAATGAAGACAACAAGGTCGAAATTGATGATTGAGGGATTTAATTTTGGTTATTACACCAACACCTATATAACCAAAACCGGAAAAACCTACCATTTCTGTTACGATCAAGGTTACATTGAACTTGAAAATGATTACGTTGCCTTGGTGGTAAGACAAGAATACGTTGATTAACTTTTCGTTGCAAAATTGCCGGTTCTGTCTCTTCTGAAGGAGATTTTAAAAAAGCAGATAATAAATGAAATGGATATTAATAGTTTCAATCAGCGCAATGCTGTTAGCTTGCGGTCAGTCCAAACGCTTGGCATCCGCCACGGGAATCGGCATGAGCCAAATTGATGTACAGGGACACAGGGGATGCCGTGGGTTGATGCCTGAGAATAGTATTCCGGGGTTTCTCAAGGCTCTTGAACTGGGTGTAAATACACTCGAAATGGATGTTGTTATTTCTGCAGACCGGCAAGTAGTCGTTTCCCACGAGCCATATTTTTCCCATCAAATCTGTAAGGACCCTCTCGGTCGTACGATCGAAAAGGAACAGGAGGAGAGCCATAATATATTTCAGATGAATCTGTCTGATATACAAAAATACGATTGTGGAACCAAAGTACATCCGGACTTTCCCGCTCAATTAAAAATTAAGACTTATAAGCCGTCACTGGAGGAAGTATTTAAACATGTGGAAGCCTGGATCAGCGCTAGTGATGAAAAAGTAAATTACAATATTGAACTTAAAAGAATTCCAGGCTATGATGGTCATTTTCATCCTGGCCCCGATGAGTTTGTCAGTACAGTACTTTCTGTGATTCAAGAAGCATCACTCGAAGATAGGGTCATGCTACAGTCATTCGATCCTGACTGTTTAGAAATAGCACATAAAATGGCTCCGGAAATTCGACTGGCATTTTTAGTGGAGGCGGGAAATTACTCCGATAATATGGCTTTATTAAGCTTTGTACCAAATTGCTATAGTCCCGAGTTTAGTATGGTAACTGCCGACCTGCTCGAACAGGTCAAAAATGATAAAATGAAGATCATCCCCTGGACAGTTAATGATCCGAACGACATTGCGCGCCTAATTAATCTCGGTGTCGATGGAATTATTTCGGACTATCCTGATCGGGTGATTACGCTTTTGCGTCAGAATGCAAAGTTCTAGCTCTACTGAAAGTTAGTTTAACCAGTCGAAAATCAAAAAGAATTGCTGCACATATTGAATGGTGATGCTGTCCTGGAGGTCTTCAAAGAATCAAATTTGCAAGGTGACTATGCAGTTTGGAGAGAACTCTTCTGCCAGGGTCCAACCACTTTGCGAATTGACAGTGAAGAAAGTATGAAGCTACGACTGGATTTTCTCGAGGACTTCTTAGGTGAGACTGCCATTAATTATTTCAATAAATGGGAGTCGCAACTGCAAAAGATAGTAACAACTGATCTGCAAAAGGTAACTGTCTGGTTTGAGTATGATCTATTCTGCCAGATTAATATGATGGCCGCAATCAACCTCATTACTTCATTAAATGAATCTGCAGAGATTTTCTTAATTAATGTGGGAAATGCTCTGGATCAAAAGGATTGGATTACTTTGGGTCATTTAGATAGTGGAGCTTGGGGAAAACTCTACAAGGATAAAAGGTTGCTATCACCACAGGATATCTCCTGGATGAAAGAAGCATGGCAGATATATAATTCTTCTGATCATAGACATTTTGATCGCCTGGTTGATTCTTGTCCAGTTGTATATAAGTATTTTCCGGCCGCAATTGAAAATCACTATCGAAGATTCCCGTCGAAAGTGGATAAGCTAACTGATATTCAACGTTTTATAATAAATAAACTGCAGCCAAATTCCTGTCTCCCGAGGGTGAGAATATTACGAGATTTGATGAAGCACTTCCACTACTATGGATATGGAGATCAACAATTAATGGCCATGATTAAAGCGTTGTTTTTTATTGAAGTCAGAGGAAAAGACTATTGTTTGCTTAGTGAAAAAATCAATCGTGAGTTTCCCTTGGCGGACTTGCCAGATATGACATACGGCGGGATGCATAACAAATCACAATATTTAGAAGACTTTATCGAGGTATGAGACTTATAAAATAAAGATCATGCTATTGTTTTTTTTCTTTGATTGCCCTCCCATTAATATCTTTCCCTTTTTGCATATCTAATACAGGCACTTCGCGGGGAGCCTCATCCAAAGTTTGATGAAATATCTTATCAACAAATACCCAGCCTTTATTTTCTTCCCACGCATAACCACTATAACTTCCATCCGGCACCATCATGACCTTGCGTTCTTTGTAGGGACTTTTCATCGGAATTAAATTGTCGAAAACAATCATCGCTAGTGTGCTATCGTAGTTTAATCTAGCTCCCACATCCGCTGCATAGATCAATGAAAGTCTATGCATGGCTTTCCCATCATCAGTCGTAAATATCGGAGCCCCAAACTTCACCTTACCGTCTTCAAAGTATATTATTTCAGCAACTTTAGAATTTTCGAAAAAAGTTTTTGCCGCAAATCCAAATGCGATATAAAAGTCGTTACCATCAACACGAGTTTTAATTACGTTGTAGTACAGTGCACCGTTCCAGTTTTCCGGTGTGAGCACCTCACCGGTGATTTCGCTGGGTGCATACGACTGATCGTGTAGGATTATTGGATTTCGCTCATCAGCTTTCTGCTGCAATACGCCATAATACTTTATGGCTTCTCCATCCAACACCGCTTGTCCGGTTAAAAGTCGGAAACTAGAATCCGGAGCGTAGGTGATCGCAATACGGGAAGAATCAAAAGTAATATCAAAAGACCCCTCAGCATCCAGGGCTTGCGAGAGTAGCGTCGGCATTCTATCGAGAGATGCTGCCCGTGCAGTCCACTCTTCAGACATCATGATTTGCTCTGAAGTATACCTAATAGTATCTTCCCACTGGTACAAGTCCTGTGCCTGTAGCATAGGAGCCGTAAGCAAGAGCAATCCAATTGTCAGATTTTCCAAAGCTATCGTTATGTTATTTTTCAAATCCATTCTGTCATCATAACGCAAATTATAAGCCAATAATGTTCTCTTGCATTAATCTTAACATGGTCGTTTACCAGATACGTAAAAATTGAGATCCTGTTTTAAGTCCAATTAATCTTAATGGTTTTTTAACTATCGAATTCAGAAATTATAACTGTAGCTCAAAGTTAGTCCCGCGCATGAGAACTCTCTGATTTCGAGGGATCAAGACGTTGAACTCTTTTTACTTTTCGACGTCGAAATAAACAGCAAAATAGATGTAGGGTAGCAAAGTTGGGCATCAATCAAAGTGGCAACCTATCGCTGTCTCCGTTTACCATCTTTGTAATCCATAAATATAAATTCACCTAGTCCATCCAAACTGCTATAAAAAGCCTTGCCATTATTAGCTTGAGTGAAATGATCTACGAATCGCACCAAATAAGGATCTCTGGCTATCATGAAGGTGGTTATAGGGATATTCATTTTTCTGAATCTGGATGCCAGATTCAATGTGCGATTAATGATTTGCTTATCGAGGCCAAAACTGTTCTTGTAGTATTTTTTGCCCTTCTTAATACATGTGGGTTTGCCATCCGTGATCATGAAGACCTGCTTATTGGGGTTCCGTCTTCTCCGGAGGATTTTCATGGCCAATTCCAAGCCTGCAACTGTATTGGTATGGTAGGGACCTACTTCAAGGTAAGGTAAATCTTTGATTTCCACCGTCCAGGCATCATCTCCAAATACCAGGATGTCAAGGGTATCTTTAGGAAACCGGGTGGTGATAAATTCAGAGAGTGCCATGGCAACTTTCTTCGCGGGTGTGATCCGGTCTTCACCGTAAAGAATCATCGAGTGAGAAATATCAATCATCAACACAGTACTTACCTGGCTTTGATAATATGTTTCTCTCACCTCCAAGTCGTCCTGGTCCATCTTAAATTCATCAAGACCATGGTTGATCTGTGCATTTTTAAGAGATTCTGAAATGGCCAGGTTATCCAGAGCGTCGCCAAATTGATAGGGCCGAATGTCGTTGGTGTGTTCATCACCTCGACCACTGCGTTGAGTGGAATGATTGCCCCTTTTGGATTTTTGGATTGAACCAAAGATATCATCCAGCGCCCGGCGACGGAGGTTCATTTCCATCTTACGTGTGGGGCTCATGCCGTTGCGTTCGTCATTCTGTTGGAGAAAACCCTGATCAATCAGATCCTGGATAAAATCAGCGATGCCATAATCCTCTGTAGTAAGCTCGTACTCTTTATCAAGTTCAGTAAGCCAGGCGATAGCTTCGGCAACGTCTCCTGAGGTATAAAGCAAAAGATCTTGGAAAACAGCGAGAAGTCTCTCGAACGGTGATTTCCCTCTGTCGTCATCATCATACTCTCTAAATTGCCATCCTCTCATATTCTTATTTTAATTCTGTAGAGCACTTCAATAGCTCTTCATAATCTGGTCTGTCTGCGATTACCTTATGAATGTACTGTGCCCTGATGGCTCTCTTATAAAGTACAAATATTCCCGGCATTTGAAACGCGTCACCAAACGACGGACCACCAAACTGATCCATAGAGATTCCGGCGGAAAATCCGCGCACCATCGTTTTGAAACCAAATAATTGCGATATATTTCCTCGACTCAAACCAAATTGTTTGTACAAGCGCTGCTCCTGATCCTCGATATGAATGCAATTTTTCAAGCCATATTTTGCGAAAAAAGTAAGGGCCACATCATCTTCCTCCATGTGCACGAGCACCAACTCCTGATTCTTTTCTTCAAACGACGGTTTTAGCTTTGCCAGGTCTTTGAGAGCCTCTCGACAAAATATACAACCCAGGTGTCTCAGAAAGACCAGCAGTACCGGCTTTTCATCTGAGAGTTGCGCAAGCGATTTCCCCGCGCTGGTTTTGATTCGTTCTAATTCTAAACCTGAAATCTTAAATGTCTCAACCATCTTCTACTAAAACCCCTGAAGCTTACAAAAGTTTGCCAGGGGCAAGTCTAATTTCCTGGAGTTTTTTCAGGAGTGATAATTTTAGAAGAAAAATTCGGCAAGGACCTACACTTCCATACTATCAAATACTTGCATTACTTGCCGCACATGTCCTTCCGATTCACGTAAAAGGTTCATCTCCTCTTCATTCAACTTGAGTTCGATCACTTCTTCAATACCTCTGGCACCGAGCTTAACCGGGACTCCTAAAAACACATCTTTCATCCCATACTGGCCCGTAAGTTTCACACAACAAGGAAAAATTCGATTTTCATCCCGAACGATCGCTTCAACCATCTGTGCTGCGGCGGCACCTGGTGCATACCACGCTGATGTCCCCATTAACTTAACTAATTCGCCCCCACCCGTTTTCGTTCTTTGTACAATCGCGTCCAGTTGTTCAGAATCAATCATCTCAGTCACTGGAATTCCACTTACGGTTGTATATCTGGGAAGTGGTACCATCGTATCGCCATGCCCACCCATCAAAATTGCCTGAATGTCTTTTGGCGACACCTGCAGGGCAGTTGCAAGAAAAGCCCGGTAACGCGCGGTATCTAGTATACCCGCCATGCCAAAAACCCTCTTGTCACTGAGTCCTGATACCTGGTGGGCCGCATAGGTCATCACATCCAGTGGATTAGATACTACAATAATGATGGGATCTGGCGAATGCTCCAGAATCGCTTTTGTTACCGAGGCAACAATTTTCGCATTAGTCGAAATTAAATCGTCGCGGCTCATCCCCGGTTTTCTGGGTATCCCAGCCGTAATTACGACCACATCAGAACCTGCCGTGTCTGCATAGTTATCGGATCCGATCAATTTTGTACTGTAATAATCAATGGGAGCTTGTTGCCAACTATCCAAGGCTTTACCACGGGCCAAATCTCCGACAATATCCAGTAAGACAACTTCTTTCAGAAAATCTTTATGTGCCAGTACATTTGCTACGGTGGCACCTACATTGCCAGCACCAACTACAGTTACTTTACTCATAAGCTTTATTTACATTTATAAATGAGTCTCAAATGTAGAAATTATTGTCTGGATCTTATAAGTCATCGAGGCAGATTCCAAATTATCGGGTTTACACATATTAATAATATTTAAAATGTCTAATCTTCTTTAAATTTGCAACATTTGGGCAAGAAATGAAGTTAATGATACGAATCATCTCATTTTGGCAGGTTTTATGTTGCGATTTAAACAGTGATGTCTAAAATTGTGATAATCGTCATGTCGAAGAAGAGGTAATTTTGTTAAATTTGATAGTTCAATTGGATTTGGATTTGAAACGGACTTCACTAATACTATGCACTCTACTAATATTGGGCTTCCATGGGATGGCTCAAGAGCAGGAAGTAAAATGTGCCACCACAGCTGACTATCCTGAATGGTTGGCGGGTTATCTGAGCAATCCGCACCGTCCCAAGGCTAGAAATGCCGATGAGGTTGTTTATCTGCCGATCACCGTACATAGTGTAGGGAAGAGCGACGGCTCCGGCCACTATCCACTCCTTCGGATTTTTGAATCAATTTGCCGGCTGAATGAAGATTTTGCTCCCTACAAGATTCAATTCTACCTTAAGGATGATATAAACATCATTAATCGTGATCTGTACTATGATCACGACAATTTTGGTGATGGGGCGCGGATGATGCGGACATTTAAAAAACCCCTAACCATTAATACGTATATTACGAATTCAGCACCGAACAATGCCTGTGGCTACTGGCATCAGAGCGAGGACGCCATTGTAGTAATTAAAAATTGTATGGGTGGTGGTGGCCACACGTGGACACATGAAGTGGGACATTGGCTGAGTTTGCCGCATACTTTCTTTGGCTGGGAGAACAAGACTTACGATCCGGATGAGGCTACCCCAAAGTATCACAGCATCAATGGAAAGGACACTTCTTTTGTTGAGGATGCTCTGGGACACAATTGCCGTAAAGCTGGCGACAGATTTTGTGATACCCCAGCCGACTACCTTAGCCTGGGATGGAGTTGCAACAGCACGTTCAAAAGTGTTCAGGTACAAAAAGATCCATTGGGTATTGATTTCCGCTCCGACGGGTCCAATTTTATGTCTTATTCAATCGATGCATGTCAATCTAAGTTTTCCGAGGAACAAAATGAGGCAATGCTCGATTATATTTCTTTTGCCAAATCTTTCATGGTAAATTCGGCCATACCGACTGGTCCGGTTTCGAGTGATCCTATGACTTTTGTGAGCCCGGAGAACAATCAACAGGTGCATTACCAAAGCATTAAATTAGAATGGGATCATCATCCCAACGCCACTCACTATCTGGTCAATATCAGTAAATTCAGCTTCTTTGTGACGTTAGATTACGAGTTTGTGGTGGAGGGAAACTCGATGAATATTGGCGACCTTCCGGTTGATAAGAAATGGTATTGGCGGGTTAAACCATTCAACGCCTACGACGCCTGCGGCACTTTTACTGAGGCTGGGTCATTTAATACCTATGATGTCACCGCAGTCGATGAAATTAGCGAAAATAACCATTTGGAAATTTATCCTACTTTGGTGCCAAGTAACAATCCCACCATTCACGTCAATTTTGATTTTGCCGAACTGCTTCCGGTACAGGTGGATTTGTTTGGCATGGAAGGTCGTTTGGTGAAGAAGGCAACTTTCGATAATCCGGGACGAAGCCTGCAGGATATTCACCTCGACAATCTTAATCCGGGAATTTATCTGATGAAGATCTCCTCCAGGAAAGGAACTCTAGTCAAGAGGATTAGCATCCAGTAACACGGCAATTAAACGCTTAGCCTTTTTCTATCTGCAGGTCAATCATGATCTAAATCCATCTTTTTTTAGTACTTGATCTTTCATTCATTGGCAAAAAAGTACATTTGCAAAAAAAAGCCAATACATGAATTTACACGAGTATCAAGGTAAAGAATTGCTCCAAAAATATGGAGTTGCCATTCAAAACGGCAAGGTAGCCACTACCCTACCCGAAGCAAAGCAGGCATATCATGCCTTAAAGAAGGAAACCGGTACTGACTTCGTTGTCGTAAAGGCACAAATTCATGCCGGAGGGCGAGGTAAAGGAGGTGGTGTGAAGTTGGCGAAAGATCAAGCTCAGTTTGAAGATGTGGCTAGCAGGATCTTAGGTATGATGCTGAAGACCCCACAGACTCCGGGAGGAATGGAAGGAGAAGGTAAATTGGTAAGAAAGATACTCGTGGCAGAGGATGTATACGCTCCGGACTTTGACGCTTGCAGCGAATATTATGTTTCGATTCTTACTGATCGGGAACGACAGCGAAATGTAATTATCTACTCTACAGAAGGAGGAATGGATATCGAAGCGGTAGCTGAAAATACGCCCCATCTGGTACAGAAAGAATACGTTGATCCTCAACTGGGTTTACTTCCCTTTCAGAGCCGGAAAATCGCATTCAACCTCGGGTTAAGCGGAACGGCTTTTAAGCAAATGACGAAATTTATTTCATCTCTTTATAAGGCATTTGTGGGATCTGATGCTACCCTTTTTGAAATCAATCCTTGCCTTAAGACAGGTGATGATCGCATACTTGCCGTAGATTGTAAAGTGTCGCTTGACGAAAATGCCTTATACCGTCATAAAGACCTGGAGGACATGAGAGATTTGGATGAGGAGGATCCTACCGATGTTGAAGCCAAAAACTTTGGTCTCAACTTCGTGAACCTGGATGGAAATGTGGGCTGCATGGTTAATGGAGCTGGCCTCGCCATGGCCACCATGGATATCATCAAGCTTTCTGGAGGAGAACCAGCAAACTTTCTGGATGTGGGTGGAACCGCCGATGCCGATCGGGTAGAAAAGGCATTTCGGATCATCCTCAAAGACCCCAAGGTAAAAGCTATCCTGATCAATATTTTTGGTGGAATAGTGAGGTGCGATCGAGTGGCAAATGGAGTTGTGCAAGCCTATAAAAATATAGGTGATATCAAAGTTCCTATCATAGTACGATTACAAGGAACCAACGCCGATTTGGCCAAAGAAATAATTGACCAATCCGGTTTATCAGTCCGCTCAGCCATTGAATTACAGGAAGCTGCCAGCATCGTTTCTGAGGTTTTGCAAAATGCCGGATAAAAGTGGCCCTTCATTTTAAGTAATTGGCATAGCACAGTGAAGAAATATACCCTGTTTGAATTGCAGCAATATCTGCATAGAGTCATTTCACTCAACTTTCCAGAACCCGTCTGGGTGACGGCCGAGGTGTCACAGGTCAAATCTTCAAGGGGACATCTTTACCTTGATCTCGTTCAGAAAAAAGAGGGAGATCAGGGCCAGG
>JABDLW010000446.1 GCA_013001805.1 Saprospiraceae bacterium
CTCTAACTGCATTCCAATGTCGGAAAAATGTAGCCTGGAGTTTTTTCATATGTTCCTGCATTGCTGCTTCAGCATGAGCCTGGATTCGATGATCGATTGTAGTGTATATGCGTAATCCATCCCGGTCAATATGGTAAGGAGTTCCATCGCGTTTGAGATTTTCTTTGCGTGAGAGAATTTCCTTCAGTTCTTTACGCATCTCCATCCTAAAATAAGGGGCCAGGCCGGTATTATGCGAGGATTTCTTAAAGTTTGACATGTCCAGGGGCAAAAGTTTCAAGGAGTCATACTGCTCTTTACTGAGAAAATCTCGATTAACCATTTGATTAAGTACCACCATTCTTCTCTTCTCTACCAACTCAGGCCTTCGCATCGGATTAAATAATGAGGGATTTTGCAACATCCCGGTCAGCATAGCGGCCTCTTCAATTTTTAGGTGTTTCTGATCTTTAGCGAAATAAGTTTCTGCCGCAGCCTGGATGCCATGAGAGTTATAGAGAAAATCAAAATGGTTAAGGTACATTGCCAAAATTTCCTCCTTAGTATAACTTCGCTCGAGTTTTACTGCAGTGATCCACTCTTTGAATTTCGCCATTGCCAAAGTGAATCCGCGGCGAACTACACCCATCCCGCTCAAATTTGGACGGTCAAAAAGTAATTTTGCCAGCTGCTGAGTTATGGTGCTACCTCCTCCAGCTGTTTCCTTTTGCAGAACCAATGTTTTAATGAGTACCCTTCCCAATGCATTAAAATCAATTCCAGAATGCCGGTGAAAACGGTGGTCCTCCGTGGCTAATAGTGATTTAATTAAATAAGGTGAAATGTCTTGGTAGTCCACAGTCACACGATTCTCCAAGTAATACCTGCCCAGCACGGTCATATCACTGGCATACGCTTCCGAAGCTTCGTTTTCTTTCGGGTTCTCCAGCTGCTCGAAAGTAGGCAGATCGCTCACCGATAAGATCAGGAAAAAGGCAAGAACGGCGATTACACCACTAATTGCTAGCCTCCAAGCCCATTTGACAACTACTGATTGATTGGATTCCGACATATTTATTGCCATCCGTTTATATATACAAAATATTTCTAATAACTAATATACCAACTCTTATTTACAGACTTTGGTAATAATCTAAACTTTCTCGGATTAAATCTCTGCTGGCCGAATGATTTATGCTCGCCCTACCAATGCGATCCAAAAAAGTGAAGTTGATCTCTTCTCCAACATTTTTTTTGTCGTGCAGCATCTTCTTAATTAAACTATCAACCGGCACATTGTCTAAATCCAATTTTCCATAAATAGAAAGCAGGTAATCACCAATTTTCGCGAGCTCTTTTTGGGGTAGTGTTCCTCCTACCTGGGACAGATAGGATTCAGCAATCATTCCAGCAGCAATGGCTTCTCCGTGTAAGATTGGTTTCTCAATCTCGATCATAACGCTCTCTATAGCATGCCCTATTGTATGACCAAAGTTTAAAATCTTTCTAAGAGCTTTCTCCTGAGGGTCTTCTTCAACGACCTCTTTCTTTATCAGGATCGAGGTATGAATCACCTCATCCCAGTTTTGCCGGGCCCAATCTGCACTACCGGATATTTTCTGCCATAGGATGTGATCACGTATTAGGCCATGTTTTATCACTTCTGCAAAACCACTGCGTAGCTCCTTGGCCGGTAAGGTTTGCAAAAAAATGGGGTCTACCAAAACGCAAACCGGATCCTGAAATAAGCCAATCGAGTTTTTGAGTCCATAAAAGTCGATACCGAGTTTCCCACCAATTGATGCGTCAACCTGTGAAAGCAACGTAGTTGGAATTTGTATAAATGGCATTCCCCGCATATAAGTGCTGGCACAGAAGCCCCCCATGTCGCCAGCTACACCGCCACCCAGATTGATCAATAGGGATCGACGGTCTGCTTTAAAGGCAAAGAGTCGTTGCCAAATTTTTTCGCATGTCGGCAGCGACTTATGTTTTTCCCCGGCGGGAATTGTGATCGTATGATCAAAAGCTATTCCTTCCTCCTTCAAAATGGGCAGACAGTACTCTTCCGTGTGTTGATCCACCAGAATTACTACCATGGATGGATTCAGCTTGCCCACCAATGATCTCAGTTCTGCTACACATGGACCCACTAAAATCTCACAGCCAGGCAGGCTGATTCGATCAAATTCTTGTGGCTTATCAGCGAGTGGCATAGAGGTATAAATTAAGATACAAAGAGAAAAGTGTCGAGGAGGCTTGAATATACGCGAGATAATTTACCAAAACTTTCAGGCACCCTTTCACCTAATACACGTACTTTTGTGATCGCAAAGGTAAAAACGAAATCGCTAATCTGAAAAATCATAAGGTATTGAGTGAAATTGTATTGACTATTGACGGTGTTGATCCAATAGATCTTTACGGTGAAAATAATGTCAAGTTAAATCTCCTGAAGGACGCTTACCCCGAGGTAAATATTACATCGCGCGGAAATCAACTGAGACTGGCAGGCGAGAAAAAGCAGACCCAAAAGGTCAAATCGAAATTTGAGTTGATGGTTCGGCTACTCAAAGAAAATAAGGAACTCTCACCGCAAGTGGTCATTCAATTGTTGAATGTGAATGAATCCTTTGCTGAATCTTTTTTCTCCGACAAAACCACCATTCTCCATGGCCGCAATGGCAAGGCGATCCGTGCCCGCACCCGCAATCAGAAGCGGATGGTAGAGGCCAGCGACAAAAACGATATAGTATTTGCGGTAGGCCCGGCAGGTACTGGCAAGACTTATACGGCGGTAGCACTGGCCGTACGTGCTTTAAAGAACCGGATTGTAAAAAAGATTATTCTAACTCGTCCTGCTGTAGAGGCAGGTGAAAGTCTCGGATTTTTACCTGGTGACCTCAAGGAAAAAATCGATCCATACCTTAGGCCTCTCTATGATGCGCTGGATGATATGATTCCTGCTGAAAAACTAAATCAATTTATGGCAAACCGGGTGATTGAAGTGGCCCCGCTTGCATTTATGAGGGGTCGAACACTTGACCATGCTTTCATCATTTTAGATGAAGCGCAAAACTCCACGGCAACTCAACTCAAGATGTTCCTTACCCGGTTGGGACCATCGGCAAAATGCATTGTGACGGGAGATCTTTCACAGATCGATTTGCCGCGAAACGTGCGCTCCGGCCTCTCTAGCTCGATCAAAATTTTGGGCCATTTAAAAGGAATTAGCACTATCATCCTTGACAAAGATGACGTAGTCAGACACCGACTGGTCAGGGAGATCATTCATGCCTACGACCAGGCCTACCGGCGAGTTGAGGTGGATGAAGAGGAGTAGTCGTGCCCATTACCAATAGCCAAATATGAAATTTCAGTTATCGAAAACACAGTCCTCTGTCATTGGAGACATTCGCCTTGAC
Organism: Saprospiraceae bacterium; assembly: GCA_013001805.1. Classification (GTDB taxonomy): domain Bacteria; phylum Bacteroidota; class Bacteroidia; order Chitinophagales; family Saprospiraceae; genus JABDMH01. The sequence continues at coordinate 3,405 of JABDLW010000446.1, forward strand.
GGATCAAAAAGCATCAGCAATCGTGCACTGATGATCCGGGCCCTCACTGCAAAGCCTTTTGAAATCCAGAATCTCTCTACCTCAGAAGACTCCCAAGCGATGCAACGACTCATCGGCAAGGTAGATGGTACTTTGGATGTTGGTCCCGCGGGCACTACATTTCGTTTTCTTACCGCGTTGTATGCTACAAAAGCTGGTCAACAAATATTGACTGGGTCAACCCGGATGAAACAGCGACCTATCGGTCCCCTGGTCGATGCACTGCGAGGCCTGGGAGCAGATATTGCGTATCTCGAAAAAGAGGGATACCCTCCTCTCCGTATAAATACACCGGAAAACCTGGGGGAGGTAGGTGAGATAACCGTACCGGCAAATATCAGCAGTCAGTTTATCTCTGCATTGCTAATGATCGCCCCCACCCTACCAAATGGGCTTAAAATTTTCCTTCAGGGTAAACTAGTTTCAGCTTCCTACTTACAGATGACTCTGGATATGATGGCATACTTTGGTATCTCGTATCGTTTTTCTGAACAAAAAATCGAAGTACCGCCGCAGCAGTATGCTTCAAAAACGTACCGGGTTGAGTCCGATTGGAGCGCCGCATCCTATCATTTTGCTGCAGCTGCACTAGCTCAGGAAGCGAATCTGACCCTGAGGGGGTTGCAGAAAGAGAGCATGCAGGGAGATGCTGTTGCAGTTTCTTTGTTTTCCAAATTGGGCCTGCAAGTCGATTGGTTACCAGATGGCCTCACTATAACCAAATCCAAGAGCGTTAAGCCTCTACTGGAACATGATTTCATTCGTTGTCCCGATATTGCTCAAACATTAGCCGTCGTTTGTGGTGGTTTGGGGGTAGTCGGTACCTTTACCGGGCTGGAAACACTCAGCATCAAGGAGACGGATCGCATCCATGCATTGAAAGTCGAATTGGCAAAAATTGGTGTTTCCTTTGTCAAGGCACCTGCCCGGTTCAGCCCCAAGACCGCAAAGACATTTTACATGGTAGAGGGCAAAGCCCATTGGAGTTCTCCACCAGAATTTTCGACATATCATGATCACCGTATGGCCATGGCATTCGCTCCTCTCAGCGTTATTGCACCGGTAAAGATTGACGATCCAAGTGTTGTTGGGAAATCGTATCCTGATTTCTGGAAAGACCTGACCAGGTTAGGGTGGGAAATTGAGCTCGTTAAATAAGTTTGGACCCCAAAACTTAGTAGCACCCATTCTGGTGCGTATGTACTAGGTGCTCAATATTTTAATTTCAACACGTTGATTCTTCCTGCGCCCTTCCGGAGTATCATTACTGGCTACCGGCTGTCTAAAGCCAAACCCCTTGTATTGAATGCGAGTCGGGGCAATGCCATTTTCTACCAGATATTGGGCAACCGTGCGGGCACGGGATTTAGAGAGATTTTCACTGTATCTCACATTGATGCGTTGGTTGCCAGCCCCTCCACTCGTATGACCTCTTACTTCGATATGCACTTTTGGATGTTCTTGCAGGTACTGTAATAATTCGTCTAAGACTTCAAAAGATGCTTTATCCTGAATTGTTGAGTCATCTGCATGAAAGTAGAGATTGTCCATTTTGAAAATCTCTCCGGCTTCGACATCCTCACTATTCAAACCTTTTAGCACCTTATAGTCTTTCCTTGGTGTGGCAGGTGGTGGAGGTGGTTGCGGGGCATTGCCATCAGCAACCGGATTATTTACCTCAGGTGAAGAATTGCTCTCAACAATGTAAACCTGTGTTTCATCTTCAGCTTCGCCCTCTGCATTGCTGGCGTATATGTGAATGGTGTTCTTTCCTTCCTTTAGCGACAACCGTGTGGAAAAATCACCGGTGGAAGGCTCAAAGTCGAATACATCTATATAGACTGAATTTACCTTAAATTTGATCTGTGATTTGGATTTGATATTTCTCACCAGCGCATTCACCTTAACCTGATTTAATCTGGGATTAATTTTTTCGATCGGCTGCAATATCCTCACTGCCGGAGCAATGATAAGCTCTTCCCCTTCCGTGCAGGCAATCATGGTAAAGTTGGAGGCGTGGTCAATAAGAATGTTGCCATTGTAAGGAAATAAGGTTGGGGTCTTATAAAAAGCTTCCAGTATTATATGGGTTATATCTCTTTTCGGCTCTATTTTCCAGGAGTACTTCTCCCAGTTGGTATTTTTAACGGTTGCGCTTTCACCGAGTAGTTCTTTTTTGTCACAATAACCATCACCACCCCAAATTCTCAGTTTAATTTCCTGATCAAAATTCTTCTTAGGTAGGTCATCGGGGAGGAACTCGCGATTTTTCACCGAATCCGGGGCAACAGCACTCCAGTATTCGCTGGAAGTACACATATAGATCGAAAAATCATAACAGCGATTCTTAAGTAATGGATGAGATAATCTTTGCCCTACTGATTCCCAGGTATCATTTTCCCGCGTTACCATACCTAGATAAGTATATCCATGATAAGCCGGCCGGTATACATCCCAGGCACCGGAAGGCTGAACGTCAGGAGGCGACTCATTGGGAAAACCGCAATCGATCCATCCTTTTGGGGGTAAGCTGGCCCGGGCGATGTCTTCAAATGAAGGATTCATCACTGTCGGATTGTTTGGATCTGCATGACCTACGGG
>JABDLW010000483.1 GCA_013001805.1 Saprospiraceae bacterium
CCGGTGAATCTCTGCGGTTTGGGTGGCGCGCAGTGGGAGAAGGGCAACCCAGCGAACCCTATGGTACCTTTTATTGGTCAAATGTAAGTGGTAGAGAGTCAGATAATTTAAAAGGTGATGATACGAAGATTCTAACCGACCGGGTTATTTCTTTCATTAATGAAAGTACACAACGGGGCCAGCCTTTTTTTGCAAATTTGTGGTTGCACACACCGCATTTACCCTTGGTTTGTGCAGATACCTTTCGTCAACTTTATTCACATCTATCCCTGGAGGAGCAGCTGCTGTATGGAAGTATTACCTCCCTGGATCAGCAAATAGGACGCCTGGTAGATCATCTAAGAGTGGAGAATATATTTGACAACACGTTAATTTGGTTTTGTAGCGACAATGGGCCCGAAATTGCAACTCCTGGTTCGGCCGGAATATTCCGCGAACGTAAAAGAAGTCTTTACGAGGGCGGAATCCGGGTGCCCGCATTTATATGCTGGCCCTCAGAAGTCGCAGCGGGATCGCAAACGAATACACCTGTAGTGACCAGCGATTTTCTTCCCACGATTGTCCGTCTGGTGAACGCTAAATATCCGGATCCTACCCGGCCGTTAGATGGAATTGATTTATCCGAATCGATCTTAAATGATTCGTGGATGTCAGATCGTGCAATTGGATTCAGGTACCGCAATGACAAGTTTTCCTGGATGACAAATCAGTATAAATTAATTAGTACAGATTCGATGCAGTCATTTGAATTATTCGATTTGTTAGATGATCCTTCCGAGAAAATGAATATTTATTCAGAAAACTTGGCTGTTGCACAAGAAATGCAAACTGATTTACTTAATTGGTTAAGTTCATGTGAGGCAAGTGAATCTGGTAAGGACTACCAGTAGATTAGATATTGTCTTGGCTATTTCTTTAGGAATTTGGTTGAAATCAAAAATCCTCGACCAATGCCTGATAACCTCGAAAAAGTGAAATAAGAAGGCAACGATTAGTTCGTGCATTGCCATTCCTGGCAAGGGAATCCAAATTATCAGTTGAGTCCTCATTCCACAGTGTTCCTGGGTTTAAGGAGAAAAACCACCACTGACTACGTCTTATCGCAATCATGTGTTGATCCGATGCAAGTTTCTTACTGCATCAGGACCAAAATCTACCGTAGTCCAGAATCGGCTGCAGTTGTAATATAGAGGACGATTCTTGTTGACATAATTGGGAGTGCCGTAAAAAAAATAAGACAATTATTTCATCGATACCCAACCTATGGGATCTTACTTCCGTGTATGTGGGTGAAACAAAATTTGACATTACTAACTAATATTTATCATGTTAAAAAAAATCTTACCCATTACTCTTTTGTCGCTGATTCCCGTTTTACTCATGGCTTACACAGTAGTTGTTGAAGGCTTTGTCTACAGCACCAGCAATCAGGGACTGGCTGGGGTCGAAGTCACGGTGTTCTCCGCCGCAGATGATGCATTTCAATACAAAGAGACATTAGTGACCGATGATGCGGGTCATTTTCGATTGTCAGTGGAGGTTCCGGACGATGTGGAAAAAGGCACCCTATTTTTTACGGTTGCCGCTTGCAACACTGCTACACAGACACGCAGGGTAGCTTACAGCCCGGGCAATGCTACCCACTCGATACGGGTCCATGCTTGTAAAGATCCTAACGCATGTCGTGTGAAAATTCAAGTCAGATCGGACGACACGGGACAAATCATTCTTACTGCCAAAACAGGAGATGATCGTGAATACAAATTTGAATGGAGTACCGGAGAAACAACGTCAGAAATAATTGCCAACGACCGGGTCGAATATTGTGTTACCGTCACTTCCGGTGATGGTTGTCAGGCCCGGGATTGTGTTGATCTCTCCCACGATCGGAATTGTAAGACAGAAATTCACGTGTCTCGTCCTGATCCGGCAGATGTGGGAGCATACATATTGACAGCACGCACCAAAGGTCACGCACCATTCAGCTATTTTTGGTCCACTGACGAAGCCACTGAACAAATAAAAGTTACTGATCCCGGCGAATATTGTGTGCGGGTGGTCGATGCCCTGGGATGTGAGTCAAATGCCTGTATCGTAATCGGTGGAGAAGATTGCGAAACCAAAATACAAGTAGCCAGATTGACTCCGAATATTGATGCTCTGGGTGTCAAGCTAATAGCCCGAACGAAAGGGCGGGCTCCATTTCGTTATGTCTGGAGCACCGGTGAGACCACAGAAATGATACAGGTATTCGAACCCGGAGAATACTGTGTAAAAGTGCTTGACGTTACCGGTTGCGAATCGTCAGATTGTATCACCATTGATCCGCGTGAGGATTGTAAGACACAAATTGTTATTAGTCCCAATTTCGATAGTGCCATAGCTTCAGCTATACACCTGACGGCAAGAACCTATGGAAGACCTCCATTTAAATACCGTTGGTCTACCGGTGACACCACCAAATCGATAAGGGTTACCGACTTAAAAGAATATTGTGTTGAGGTGATTGATGCTAACCAGTGTGTTTCGGATGCCTGCATTGATCTTTCACAGCTCAATGATACTTGTTCCGTAAGCATTCATCGTACAGCCAGTGGCAACTTGATAGCCCAGCCAAGGGGTTTACCACCGTTTACTTTTGAATGGAGTACAGGTGCAACCGGCCGGGTTACAAGAATTGATGGAGCTGGTGAATATTGTGTTACAGTCACCAATGCATTTGGATGTACCGCAAGAGCCTGTATAACGGTAGAAGATGGTTCTGATAAGTGCCGGGTAAAGATTCATCGCAACGCCACGGACGCGCTGGGCAGCGTTAAGCTCGTCGCAGAAGTCAAGGGAGAGGGAGATTTTGAATTTGAATGGAGCACCGGAGAGACGAGTAAATCAATCATCGTTGATGCCTCCGGAGTATATTGGGTCATTGCTTTTAATAGTACTTGCCGGGCTCGAGATGAGATTAAGGTGCAGATCGGTAATGGAGTCTCGGTGGGAGACGCCGGGTTTGAACTGAATCAACAGAACCTGTCTCAAAACTCTAGCGTGGCTATTTCTGCTTCACCAAATCCCACGGTGGGTGATTTAAGAGTGGTTTGGGAATCACTGGGAAGTCAAAAAACCGTGCAGATCGCTATCACTTCGGCTCGGGGAGAATTAGTCTGGCTTCAGGAAATGACTAATGAGAATAAAGTAAATGACACGCTAATCAGCATGTCAGACTTTACGCCGGGTCTCTATTTTGTTCAGATTCGGTCTGCCGAAAACAGTAAAGTCATTAAAGTATTGAAACAATAAAAAATATAGATTGAGTGAGTATAAATAGGCCGGCATCAAAGGAGTTGAAGAGGTGATTGCTGATAAATAGTGCCGGTTGATAGCCTTAGAAAGTCAGTTGTTCCGATCCTGCACAGAGTTATTTCGTAAATTTAAAAAGGTAGAAATGGCTCTGTGCACGATTTTTGAGTAGAAATGATTAGTTACAGCTCGTGGTCCTGATAATAGTAAGATCAGAGTCGGGCATTAACAGTGAATCAATAAAAGGGTTGATCGGTTAGCGGTCATCGTATGCAAATAGACAGACAACTGTGCTCAGCTATAGAAAAAGGCGATGAAAAAGTGATTTTTCAATTGTATCGCCACTGCTATGATGATCTGATAGCTGTCTGCAGACGATATGTACAAAATGACGACGAAATCGGTACATTGTTAAATAC
>JABDLW010000492.1 GCA_013001805.1 Saprospiraceae bacterium
TACCAGGGATAACTTGGAAAAGTAGTCTTTATATGGCATTAAAGCAGCTAGCGTCTCATCGGTAATTATTTTTGGTGGGAACTGCATTGATACGGTATAGAAAGCCGAATCTACTGATTCGTCAGGTCGGATTTCCAGCCCAAGGTCGAGTGCCATCCGGATTAATTTTGGGCCGGTTTTTAACCGGTGCAGGCGTTGTGCTTGCTTGGCTACCTGGGTTTGAGCAATATTCGATAGATAAGTGTCCAACATGGCATTTAAGGTATCATCCTCTGTGAGACTGCCAAGCGTGTCGATCTCTACTGCCCCTTGCTTGATCCAGTTGGCCAAAATGCGAACTTCGGCTGGAAGCAGGGGTGGCTTACCGTCCGGGGGCATGTAGTCCTCATGTTTTACCGGTAGGGTAACTCTGCGCAACAGTTCGCTTTCTTCGGGCTTGCCTTCCACGATCATTGGCTTTAAAGACTTGCCACCCGCTCGCAGGGCCTCATATGAAGATAAATCGAGATCCGATTTGGCGTTTTGTGCATTATGACACTTGAGACATTTTTGTTGAAAAGCGGGAAGGAGAATCTGCCGGTAAATTTCCATTCCTTCCGGATTTTTCTGAGCATCAGTTGCAGCCATTTGTCTGGCATGCCTGGCCCGTGTCAGCGGTTCGGTAATAAATTCCGGACCATGTGTGAGAGATCCGCCCTGATGCCCCGTAATGATGACGAGAACAGCAGCCGTCAGCAAGAGACCTCGCGACATTTGACGCCATCTCCAGCGATGTGTCTTTTTATAACGTCTTCTAAAATTGCCAATCCAAATCATAAGTACAGCAACCGTGATTCCAGACCACATATGATATTCAATCAACTGCCCACCATAGTCTCCACTACGGTATAGCATATATCCCAACAAAGCCGAAACAACGGCCGTGTAAAGTGACCAGTTATAGCTCATGCGCAGAATTACCAATCCAATGGGTCCCTTAAACGTACCGAATAGCCATTCCAGAATAACGGTTGCGAGAATTAAGACTATGGGAAAATGCACAATCACCGGATGGAAACGTCCCAGAAAATCGAAAAGGAACGAAAAATTGTGCTTAGTATTTACCAGGGGTAAAATGAGTAAACTCATGGTGAGCAAAAGGCTCCCCAGGTCAGTTCTACTTTTGGGAGTACGGGTACGTGAGTGTCTCATTTGTGCAGTCGCAAAACTAAATATATTAAATTAAGGCAGCAACGTCCCTGCCTGGTATGATTTGGTCAAAGAAAGTCACTTTTCCCACAACTGACTAAGATACTGGTTTGCATCTCCGGCCTGCTTAAATCTATCGGTTGCATCCCGGTTTTCATCGTTTTTGCACCAGACTTTTAGTAGCTCCATATCTTGATCCCAACGTGTCCCATTAAAATAGGCCAAACCTTTATGATCTCGAACCTTGTAGAGCGACTTACTACCATAAGCCGTGCCCAGATACACATATTTTTTACCTGAGTCCAACGCCCATCTTATGACCCTCCACATCATCCATTTACCTAATGAATGTGATTTCATCAGTTCTATGTCAAAAAAACTAAACCAATAATGTACCATTTCGGCATTGCAAACACATAGCACATAGCCGACTGGTCGATCATCAATGCTAAATTTAAAAACATCAGTAGCAAAACTGATATTCAGAATATACTGTAATCTTGCTTGGCTCATTGCCTCACCAATTCTCTTCTCAACGTATGCTTCGCAAAAATTTATAAAATTACTATCTGCGACCAACAATTGATTCTTAGGGAGGTATTCGATTTTTATTCCCAATCCCTCTATCTTACGATTCACTCTTCTGTTTTCACTGGTATCTGCAAATCGATCGAGTTCGACTCGCAGGCTCCTTGCCAAATAAAATACTTCTGCTTCCAAATCTGTATTTCCTGAGTAAGGTAAAAATCCGGAACTATAGATTGCCGAAAGATCATCGTGATTTTCCTTGATGCAGTAAATCCCATAGTTAAAAGTATAACTGCTGTATTCCGGCTTACTTTCTGAGTAAAATATTTTCATTGACTAAAGATTCGTTTTAATAAACTGAAATACGAGATTCATTTTTTCCTTAATTGAATTTGAACTTCCGACAAAGTTGTTGTGCATAAAACTAAAAATCAGTACCCGGCCGCTGTCTGTGTAGAGGAATCCGCTGAGGCAGTGTACACCTTTTAATGTTCCGGTCTTGGCAAAAACGTAAGGCTTTCCTCCAGGGTTGTGATACCAATCTTTAATTGTACCTGATATTCCACCTGCTGGAAAAATATTTTTAATTCTATCATCAGAGATCAAATCTCTGATTTTATTCAGGACGGTAATTATAGCATTTGGGGTAAACATATTGTAACGCGATAATCCTGATCCATCGTACCATTGGATTTCCTGAGCAATCTCCGGCAGCATATTTTCTTTTATTAAATTGATCAGAGCGGCTGAATCAATGGAATCACTAAGGACAGCGGATGCTCCCAAGAGTAAATGCTCGGCGATAAAATTGTCACTGTTTTGCATCATATATGAATAAACAGTATCTGCAGGCATGGCATAATAATAATCACTATTGGAGGTCTCGGGACAAGTGCCTGATATGGCAAATGATTGGGTAAGGGTCTGATTAAAGACTTCCTGGTAAAGAGTATCTGAAAAACTAAATGGAATCCTCAGGTGAATGTCTCCGGAGGGTTGAGAAGGCAAATTAAGTCTAAAATTGTTACCAAATTCCCGGCGAGTGGAAGAAATGTTTCGGGAATTTTTCCAGGTGAAATTTAAGAAGTTTGGAAGCGTTGAGATTGAGTGCGTCTTTTTATCATAGTCGACCCATAGCGTGTTGCCAAAGACCGGAAAAAAAGACTTTTCGACCTGATAGGCAAACGGATAATCGTCCCATGCCCAGCCGGGCCCATATCGCTGATCTTTAAAGTGGTCGGTGCAAATTACTATGGGAAGTTGAAATTTATCCAGGAACGGGAAAACCCAATTTTGACTCTTAAAATCAGGATGCAGTGTGGTCGGGTCTGACATGCCCCACACAAAAAGAGTATCGTCTTCTACGAGATATTTCACAGTAGGGATACTGTCCGGAAAAACATTTAGTGCAGTAAATAAAGTGAATATTTTGGTGTTGGAAGCTGGGGTAAAATATTTATCAGCCTGATGCGAATAAATCGTTTTTCTCGATGCTGGGTCGTATAGAGCAAACCCTGTAAAATGTCCCGTGAAGAGAGAATTCTTTTCAAAGAAAGCAGGCAATGAAGATTTGAGCGCCCGACTTGTCGAGCATCCTGACAATAAAATCCCGGCAGAAATAATGATAGAGCCTAAATTTATTCTTAACATTTACGCTTGTTGATCCACATCTAATAATTGACAGCCCAGTCCGTTTTTATCAGGAAAGACAGGAAAACCCTGATTAAATTTAACTCCGCTCGCAATATCTTTTTTGATTAGCATGGCTCCATCCAGATCAACATAATCAACCAGTGGAATAAGTTGGGCAGCTGCACTGATGCCAATGGAACTTTCAGTCATACACCCAATCATAATTTCCAAACCAAGAGATCTGGCTTCCTCAATCATGCTCAAAGCAGCAGTCAAGCCACCACATTTCATCAACTTTATATTAATGCCATGGTATTTTCCTTTACATCGGGTGACATCTTTCTGCTGCTGGCAACTTTCATCGGCAATAAATCGGATGGAAGTGTTTTCCAATACGCTTCCCATTTCATCATCAGCATCACGTGGCATTGGTTGTTCAATAAACTCTACTCCGAGGGCTTCCATGACCCGTCCATTTTCAATTGTCTCCTCAGCAGTCCAGCCTTCGTTTGCATCAACTCTGAGGATTGCTTTTGTTTCTTCGCGGAGGGACCTGACAATGTCGACATCCGCATCGGTACCTAGTTTAATTTTATAAATTGGCCAGGGAGTTGCATGAATTTTTCCAATCATCTCATTTATTTCACCGATTCCGATTGTAAATGAAGTAGGCTTGAAGCTGTTGGGCTCACCGATCTGAAGCATTTCTCTTGTCGGTTTTTTATTTAGGTGCCCGTACAAATCGTGTGCAGCACAATCAAATGCACTGAGTAAAAAGGGCTCGTGGCCCAGGATTCCGGAAATCTTTGTAAAGTAATCTTGAGGTGAAGTTAGCTCAATTCTTTTCAAGTCCGCTAAATGATGCGTAAGTAGCCTGGTAAAGCTATCTAGCGAAATACCATAGTACGAGATTTCAGTCGCTTCCCCGTAACCCACGCATCCATCTTGCTTCAATTGGACGATCATAGCTCGTCGCTGACTGAAGCTGCCCTTCGAAATCGTGAAGACAGAAGCCAAAGGCAATGAAAAGATTTTCCAACTAATTTGCATCACCGGCGGTTAGATCTAATGCCAGGGAACGATTGACAGATCGCGTCCCTGATTTCGTGGTTCACGTAGTTGACGAGCTTTTGTCACCAATCTACAAATCGGGTTAGCCGCAAAAATAATGAACTTCAATGATTGGCTGGGGCAAGTTTCTCTAACTTCGTAATGCCTATTCACCGCTTTGCACTCTTACCTTCTCCGTACTTGACTCAAGTATATGCAGGACTTTGTCGTCGGTGTTGAAGCGCACTCTGATACCCACGGGCAGAGTGCAATTGTCATCTACATGGCCGAACGAAAATCCGTAAAAAACCGGCACCTTGAGCTTACTGAATTGATGCTGCAGGGTTTCTCTGAGGCTAAGTGTATTCTCTCCAGGCTTAGCCTCACAATCATTAAATTGTCCCAGGATAATCCCTGATGCCTCTCTGAGGTCAGTACTTTGAAAGAGTTGCACCAACATGCGATCGATGCGATAGGGTTTTTCTCCCACATCTTCGATAAAGACGATTTTCCCCGCGTAAGATGGGCACCAGCGGGTTCCGGCCAGGGCCGCCAGCAGAGAAAGGTTACCTCCTACCAGGGCGCCTTCTGCCTGACCATTGTATATAACATAGTTAGATGATGTATTTGGATTGCTGTCTGTCTCCGCAAGTTTAATTGTCCCTGGCTCACTTTTAAACAATACCTCTTTTAAGGTATTCATCGTATAGTCAGTAGGTCGACTACTGGCTACAGGGCCATGGTATGTAATCAGCCCACACTCTTTCTGGATAGCCAAATGTAACGCGGTAATGTCACTGTACCCCAACAAAATCTTGGGATTTTTACGAATTAATCTGTAGTCAATAGACGGTAAAAGACGCGTACAGCCATAACCACCCCTGATGCACCATATGGCTTTTATCGATTGATCTCCAAACATCCGATGCAGGTCAGCCAGGCGTTGAGTGTCAGTGCCAGAGAGATATCCATTTACCTCATAGACATAATCTCCTAGTATGGGCACCAGACCTAACTTTTTACTGGTTTCGACCGCTCTTTCTATTCGGTCGGTGGGTATAGCACTTCCCGGTGCAATCAATCCTACCTTATCTCCTACACTTAGTTTGACCGGCTTAAGACGAGCAGACATAATGGTTGTTAATTTGGTCAATGCTGCGGCCATTCCCATTGATGTGAGATAGTGAAAAGATCGCCTGTTCATTCTATAAATTTAGCGAATATTTGCAACTATTCGACGGTGACTGACTTAGCCAGGTTTCTTGGTTGATCGACGTTGCACCCTTTTAGTACTCCAATATGATAGGCGAGTAATTGAAGCGGAACTACTGATATCAATGGGGTCAAATGCTGGTCCACTTGTGGGATCTCGATTGTATAATCTACCATGTCGGGCAACGTTTGATCCCCTTCCGTTACCACCGCAATGACTTTTCCTTTCCTTGACTTCAGCTCCTGAATATTTGAAACAATTTTATCGTATGCATGGTCCCTGGTGGCGATTACCACTATGGGCATGTCTTCATCTACCAGTGCAATAGGCCCATGTTTCATTTCTGCCGCTGGATATCCTTCGGCATGGATATACGAAATCTCCTTCAGTTTTAGGGCGCCCTCCAATGCTACCGGATAATTGTAGCCACGGCCTAAATAGAGAAAGTTGTCTGCATTCCGAAATTGATAGGCAATTTCTTTGATGTACTCCTGCTGTTCCAGGACGCGGCTTATAATTGCAGGGATACCAGCCAGTGCACTTAATTTGTTGGCGAATTCGGGGTGAGTTATGGTTCCCTTATACTTTGCAGCCAGCAATGCCATCATGGTAAGCACAGTAAGTTGTGCAGTGAAGGCCTTGGTACTTGCCACACCAATTTCGGGTCCGGCATGGGTATATACTCCCGCATCGGTAGCCCGCGCAATCGAAGAAGCTACTACATTGCAGACTCCATACACTGTGGCTCCTAAATCCTTGGCCATTTCCACTGCCACCAAAGTGTCGGCTGTTTCTCCACTCTGCGAGATCGCAATAACCACATCGCCTTCCCGGATAATGGGATTCCGGTACCTGAATTCGGATGCATATTCAACCTCAACTGGAATCCGGCATAAATCTTCAAATAGATATTCAGCCACTAAACCTGCGTAGTAAGATGTGCCGCAAGCTGTTATGAGAATCCTTTCGGCCCGGTACAAAGGCTTGGCATTGTTTTGTAGACCCCCCAATTTAAGCAGGTTCCTGGCTGGCTCTACCCGGCCACGCATACAATCGGACACAGAGCGCGGTTGCTCAAATATCTCCTTAAGCATAAAATGATCATAGCCGCCCTTCTCTATTTCTTCCAGTTCAAGGTCGAGAATCTCAATATAGGCTGTTTGTCCAATATTCTCCAGATTGATTAGCTTGAGCTTGTCTTTGGTAACTACGGCAATCTCTTCATTTTTAAGATATACCACTTCATTGGTAAATTCAATAAACGGACTGGCATCGGAAGCCACAAAATGTTCGTTTTTTCCCACTCCTACCACCATAGGACTGCCTTTACGTGCAGCCAGAATGGTCCCGGGCTGATTGACATCCAGCAAAACGAGGCCATAAGCACCTACCACTCGTTTTAAAGCCAGCCCCAAGGCTTCCTCCAGTGTTCCAGTGTGATGTAGAGATACCTCTTCAATAAAGTTAACCAGTACTTCCGTATCGGTGTCGCTATAAAATGTATAGCCCTTTTTAATCAATTCTTCTTTTAATGAAAGGTAATTTTCAATTATCCCATTATGAACAATGGACAGGTTTCCTGAATTAGATAAATGTGGATGGGCGTTTATATCCGTGGGAGGGCCGTGAGTAGCCCAACGTGTGTGACCTATACCGGTACAGCCTGCATTTTGTGCATCGACGGCTGATTTCTTCAACTCATTTACTTTACCTGATTTTTTAAACACCCTTAACCGGTGATTATGAATGCAGACTCCAGCACTATCATATCCTCGGTACTCCAATCGTTTAAGACCTTCGATGATGGTCGGGAAGGCTTCCCGGGCTCCAACATAGGCAACAATTCCACACATATATTAAAGATTTAGTTCAAGGATCACCGTTACAACGAGAAATATTTAGAGTTCTGATATAAAACTGGTTAATTTCACCTGATCTATGAAAATGTTTACAAAATTTGGTCCAAACAAGTAATATGAAGCTTAAGTCTGTTCCAAGGATACTTTGTATATTTTTTATTGCGCTTTTATGCACTGAGCAAATTTGTGCTCAGGTACTTTTAAAAAATCAGAATAAAATTCTTCCGATAAAAGATATTGAATCATTGGAAGTAATTTTTTTTGGGAGTCAACCTGCCATCCTCGATCAGGCTCAATGGATATCTTCTTTATACTGCGAACAACTTCCATTTACTACAGTTACCCGGTCCCGGTTGCATGTATATTTCATTACTAATGCGCATGAGGTTGACACTATAAATCCATCGCGCGGTGAAAATGCAAGTCACATCCTTTGTTTTGTGGGAACCACACCAAAAGACGTTGAATGGTCAGATGCCATCATATATTTGGAGGATCAAGATCCGACAGAGATCAGCCGAACCGTCCAGTCAGTTTTTGGAGGCAGTTACTTTTACGAACGCCTGAGCCGATCGGTGGGTCAATTTCCATTTGGTAGTGGCTTAATGACCGAGGAAGTGACCCGGCTTTCTGTTCCAGATCTGCAAAGGTCACACTATTACCAGCCGCTAAGGGATACCATGCAGAAACTTATTCAGGAAGGTCTTGACAGTTTTGCATTTCCCGGGGCCCAGCTATTGGTATTGCACGATGGAGAAATTGCCGTGATGAGTTCTTACGGGTTTCACACCTATGAAAAAGCGAGACCCGTCACAAATACCGATCTGTACGATATGGCTTCGATCACCAAGGTCACCACGGCAACACCGGCCTTAATGCACTTATATGATCAAAAAAAAATCGATCTGGATAAAAGTCTTTGTACTTATTTTCCGGTGTTATGTAATTCCAATAAAGCGGATGTTTCATTGAGAGAAGTTCTGGCGCACCAGGGAAGGTTGCAGCCTTACATTGTATATTGGCAAAATACTTTACGCAAAAGTGGTAAATACCGGTCGCGGACTTTCAAAAAGCGAATGTCTTCCCGGTTTCCCATAAAAATAACAGAAGAACTTTTTCTGCACAGGAAATATAAAAGGAAAATAGATAAGGCAATTGTCAACTCACCACTAAACGAAAATCCGGGATACATCTACTCAGGACTCACTTTTCTTTTATTTCCGGAATTGGTCAAGGAATTAACCGGTGAGCGCATTGATTCTTTTTTATACAAGTATTTCTATCATCCGCTGGGAGCCCAACGACTTACCTACCGGCCCAATGATCACTTTGCAATGAATGAGATTATTCCTACAGAAGTGGATACGGTCTTCCGTCGTCAATTAGTGCACGGTTACGTACACGATGAAGCTGCGGCTATGCTGGATGGGCTAAGTACCAATGCAGGGTTGTTTGGTAATGCTTTGGATCTGGGGAAATTATGTCAGATGCTGTTGAATTCAGGATCTTATGGAGGGGAACAATTTATCAGCCCAGAAACACTGCAAGAGTTTACACGCTATCAATTTCCGGAACAAGGAAATAGAAGGGGGCTAGGATTTGACAAACCACTGTTGGAATACAAGGAAGGAGCCAGCTATGTTGCCAGATCAGCTTCACCGGAGAGTTATGGGCATTCCGGTTTTACCGGTACTTTTTTTTGGGTCGATCCACAAAATAAGACGGTTTTTATTTTATTGACAAATCGTGTTTACCCTACCCGGGCAAATACTAAACTCTACCGAATGGGGTTGAGGCCACGTTTGCACCAGGCCATTTACGATTTCCTGGATCAATAGTACTCTGTCCACTGAAAGATTGTCGTTAATTCTGGCTTCTTTTTGCAATATGCTACGTTGTAAAGCCTCACCAGAACTCCGGCTCTGTCTACGTTCTATCGCCTTGCCTATCACAAAAATATTCTCAGAATTATTCAGCATCTTCCACTGGACAAAGCACTAGATTCTCTCTCGACATAATTAACTAAAGACAAAAAAAAGGATGCATTCTCATGCACCCCTTCCCTATCGGTTTTTGAGTCTTTAATTTCAGAAACTGAAATCCTGTGCAAGTAGATCACATTGTGTCTCTTAATAATTGAGAAGATCTACTTGACATTGTACTATTATAGTAAGCCACAAATTCTTGTGGTTAAATCAGCCAACCGTGCTGAGTATCCGGCCTCATTATCGTACCAACTTACCACCTTGATAAAATTGCCATCCAATACTTCGGTCATCAATGAATCAAAGATGGAGGAATGTGGATTTTGCAGAATATCCGAAGAAACGAGAGGATCTGTGCTATATTCCAGTACACCTTTCATTCGGCCTTCCGATGCTTTCTTAAACACGGCATTGATTTCATCGGCGTTGGTCTTTTTTTCAACCAAACAATTCACCTCAATCATCGAACCGGAAACCACCGGAACTCGCAGTGCGATGGCACTTAACTTTCCGGCTACTTCTGGTACCACGGCACCAACGGCCTTGGCTGCGCCAGTTGAGGTCGGTACTATGTTGATGGCTGCCGCACGGGCACGGCGTAAATCTTTATGGGGACCATCCTGGATATTTTGATCGGATGTGTACGCGTGGGTGGTCGTCATACTCCCGACTTTTACACCCCAATTATCATTTAATAGTTTGATAACCGGTGCAAAACAATTGGTCGTACAACTGGCATTAGAAAATAACTTGTTACTAATGTCCAGGTTATCATCATTCACTCCCAGGACGATCGTTTTAATGCCAGCACCTTTTCCCGGAGCCGATAGAACAACCCGCTTGGCGCCAGCATCCAGGTGTAAATTTGCTTTTTCCGGAGCCAGGAATAGACCAGTGCACTCCAGTACTACGTCAACTCCAAGTTCTTTCCAAGGCAAGTTGGCGGGATTGCGCTCTGCTGAAGCGTGAATTTTCTTTCCGTTTACGATGAGAAATTCATCAGTTGACTCTACCGTACCGTCAAATTTTCCCTGAGAAGAATCAAACTTCAATAAATGGGCTAAGGTGGCATTATCGGTAAGATCGTTGATTGCCACGACCTCTACATCTGGTCTGGAGAGTAAGTTTCTAAAAGTTAGTCTGCCAATACGGCCGAAACCGTTTATTGCTATTTTCTTTGACATATTTTCAATAATTTTTTTGATTTAAAGAAGATCTCCCAAAAATGAAGGGGCAAAAGTAATAATTTGCTTTGACTTAAGGGTAAAACTTGAGTCGCTCTGCAAGATGATCTTGATCATACATCTAGTTGGGTGGGGGGTAATGATTTGTTGAATAAGCCATAATTGGATAGCTTGATTCTCTCTGTACACGAAATATCGGAACGATTCCGACTACGGCCATATGGGTGGAGATTATCTTGATAGGTACTTACCGCGTCGGGCATTAAGAAATAGCCCGGGATCTTAGGGATAGGGACAGGAGGAGAATGTTGGTCCTCAAAAGAATGAAGTTGACCGGGGTCGAAGGGAAACCGTTTTCCTTTTGGGCCCCGGTCTTAATCATAAAAGCGCACGTATACCTAACTTGCCACACTTGGCTTTTACTACACAAGCTTCCAATTACAGAGGCTTGAGACCAAATCACACGGCTGCGCAATAATCTGCGAGAGTGCCTTAGAACGGGGTAGCTGGTTTCTTGTTCATTAGCATAAATTCATCGACAATGATTTCCGTTACATACTTGGTGACCCCCTCTTTGTCTTGATAACTGCGGCTACTGATTTTTCCACTTACCGCCATTTTTACTCCCTTTGTTGCCAGGCTTGACATCAGCTCGGCCGTCTTGCCCCAGGCAACTAAATTATGCCAGTCTGTATTTTCGACACGGTCGCCGTTCTTATTGTAAAATGATTCACTGGTCGCCAAGGATGTCCGGGCATACTTTTTACCATTAGAAGTTTCACTGGTTTCCACATCTTTTCCCAAGTGGCCGATAAGTTGTACACGAT
>JABDLW010000498.1 GCA_013001805.1 Saprospiraceae bacterium
CGCTTCAACTGCCGCACCTATCTTTTCTGGCCAGACCATTTGATCAGAACCAAACATGATGCGTTTTCCAAGACCAGCCCGTACAAAGGCTTCCAGGTAATCGTAGAATGCTGTGCGCGGTATCACCCATGTGATCGTAGACACATCCACATGGAGCTGCGGATACTGATACATCATGGCGATCATTTCATCCTGATAGGGGTAGCCGGCATTCTCTACGTAGAGCCTAAGTTTAGGATGGCGAACCAGCACATCTTCAAGCAACAAAGGACTACCTGCAGCTGAACTAAAATGAGGCATATAGGGACCAATCCCTAACGTATGGATGAGTACCGGCAAGTCAAGCTCTTCGGCCAACTGAAAATATGGTTCCAGTGAAGGATCGTTTGGAGACATTCCATTGAGTTGGGTTCCGATTTCGCCCATAGCCGTAAACCGCTTCGAGATGAATTCCGGTTTTAACTTTTCCAGTTCGGAGCTTCCGGTTTCCATAATAAATGGGGATGCAATAAAACGACCTGGAGCTGCTTTTGACCAATCTTGAACGGCAGACCAATCTACCCCACTTAGCAGTCCTTTGACAATGTTATAACGGTCCATAGCTTCTAACGTCTTCTTCATCAACTCTGAGGAATTGACGGTAGCGTGACCATCGCCTTCACATGGGGCAGGACGACAGAGTGCTGGTATCCCTTCTGGCACATCGTGAGGAAGCCCGGTATGCATATGCATGTCAATAATCGGCTGTCGTTTCCGCACTTGGGAATCATCCTGTGAAAATGCGATTAAGCCAATTAGAATGACAAATAAAACTGTGAGAAGATTTTTCATGATAATAAGTGTTTATTTATTAATGGTTTTGTTGATATGAAAATGTCGTTTGACATATCTGTCACATAGAATTCGTTATTCTATTCTTGCTCATTTCACTTTCTCTCCTATGCCGATATTCACTCCAACTTCGAGAATTGCGGGTTCCTTTCCACGGGAGCGTTCCTTTATTCTGTCCTCCAGAATTTGTACAAGTCTTTTTTTCTGACGATCAGCCAAACCGGAAATCATCTCGTTGGTAATCGGATTGCTGCTCGTGACCCAATTCCACATTTGCCTTCCAGTGTAAAAGGAAAGTCTATGAATGAAAGGTCTTACCCGCACATTTTCTAGTCCGGCTGCCTCCATTTTCTGCTGCAGGACACCATCACCCGAAACCTGGAACGGCAATAGCGGTTTGTCTGGTGAAATACCACTAAAATCTGGTTCTACTTCTTGTATGGCTTCTATAAACAGCCCGAGAAATTCGGCATTCTGTAGTGGCCCGAAAGCCACAAGAAATACGGGACCCCCAGGCCGGGTTACCCGGATCATCTCACTTAGGCCCTGTTGGAAATTAGGAAACAGCATTACGCCAAACTGTGATCCCGCCATATCGAATGTATTGTCTTCCAGATCGAGGTGTTGGCCATCCATGACCCGGCCTTCCAAATGTTTGAGCCCTTCTTCTTCGGCGCGGGCTTTTAACCGCTCTATCATCACTGGTGAGATGTCAACCGCCAGGACTTTTGCACCGAGGCGCGCAGCGGGCAGACTGAGTGCCCCACTTCCCGAGGCGACATCCAAAAATTGCCTACCGGGATTTAAACCAGCAAAATGCAGGGCGGTCTTGGCCAGAACCCAATTGGCAGTAGGGGTAACATACCTGTCGAAATTGACCGCAATACCATCCCAGGCTTTACGGATATTTGATATTTCTGTAGTGATCATATTCATTTTATTTTTTTGCGAGAAAACATAATGCAAAACTATGGGGTGGTAGCTCCCTGCGCATCGGTGTAGTTACCCAGTTTTATGAAAGATGAAAAATGGGTAATTCTACCCATGGATTAGATTGGGACCACGGCGTGGAAATAGTAGTGAAGTAGAGACCCGAAAATCAACTGGTCTCTATGACATTAGGATTCCAGTAAATTGTTCTTAAGGGCGAAAGTGGCCGCCTCTACGCGAGACGACAGCCCGAGTTTATTGAAGATGTTGCTCATATGTCGGTCTACTGTCCGTTCACTGATCATCAAATCAGCGGCAACAGATTTATTGGTTCTTCCGGAAGCCACCCGGCGTAATACCTGGAGTTCCCGTAGGGTCAGGCCAAAGTTCTGGTCAGGCTGTTTCTGGTTCACCATTTGTTCGATACGCTCCAGATCGGGCCTGGCATTGAGTTGTTCATAAACCCACTTAGCAGCAACCAGCGCGACATCTGATGAGTCTTTATCATTCAATTCCCGGTAGACAAGCCCTTTCAGCTCATTGGTGTTAGCCAATTCATAGGGCAAGTTTAAAGTATGCCAAAATTTCAAGGCTTTTTGCAAATACTCCAGTGCAGGTGCCGTACTCCCTTCAGCAAGAGACACAGCGGCCTGGCAATGAGCAGACATTGCATGCAGATGTGGAGTATCAATTTGGTTGGCTATGGCACATAATTCTCTGGTGGCTGCAAGGGCTTCTTCGGTTTGATTAACAGCTATCATGATACGCACAACCGCAGGGAGAAGTTCCAAACGTCCAATTTTATCACTGGTCTCCTGCAGCGTGTTTCTGATGGAAGTTTCTGCAGCATCATACTGACCCTGTGCCAGACGCAAAAAAGCCAGACCGGGTTGCGGTTTTCGGCCCCATTTAGAAGCCTCCCGGTAGCAGTCCTCTGCCTCTTCAAAACTTCCGAATAAGCGAAGCAGTTCCGCTTGACGATAAAAAGCCTCTCCTGCTGCTGGTTCGCCGGGTGGGCGTATCAACAGATTACACGCATCCCTGGCTTCCTCCAGGGCCTTGTCCCAATCACCGTGAAATTGGATGATCTCGGCCCTACGCACCAAACACTGCCCCCGGAAGGGAACGATGTCCGGCTGAGATGCACACCAACGGGTCAATGCCAGTGTCCACTCTTTTGCCCTACCCAGGTCCCAAACCTTACGACAGGTTTCGATGACTGCACAGTAGATGATGCCACACGCTACCGGAAAAACCTGTTGGGTTTCTACAGTGACCATCGTTTCATCGAGAAGTTTTAATCCTTTAGCTACATTGCCCTGTTGGATCATAGCCTGGCCGTGCCCCAGTCTTCCTAGTGCAATCAGATCAGTGTCGCTAAACTCTTCACCGATTGTTGCCGCCTTTTTAAAAAGCTTCAACGCTTTATCCGTTTGTCCGCCATAGAGTGCTCCCAAAGCCCCAGGAATCAGCAGTAATCCTTTTACCGAATATTCTGAGTCTTTTGCGTCAGTGAGAAGCCTCTCTCCCCTGGCGATCCAGCCACCGCCTCTGGCTTTTTCCCCCGCAGTGAGAAGCATTAAACCCAACCAAAAGGCACAACGGATTGCCTGCTCTGTTTTACTCAATTCTAAAAAAGCCTGGTGTGCTTGTTCCAGAATCTGAAAACTTTCACCATCCCGACCCGTCAGGTATGCAGCCAGAGCATAGGTGACCAGTTCCTCAGGCTCCAGAGCATCTTCCTGGGACTCCTTTAGAAGCTTTGAATAAGTTGCAGTCCATTTCATTTCCTATATCCTTACATCTTTGGCTAACTGTTAAATCCAACATCATTGCCCCTGCAGACGAAACGGCCTATTCTAAAATGATTTATCAAACCTGCTGTCTCTGATTAAGCTTGAATTTAGCAAATAGCTCTGAAATGATTTTGTTGCAATGTATTATTGCACTTTAAGAAGTTCGATTGAGTATTCCCATACAGTGCAAAAGAAAAAATTACTGGCTGCTGTTCATCTGATTCCCTTCTACCTACGAACCTGAATATTTACTCACCTTAAATACATGGTGATTCAGGTGGGAATACGAGATGCAGCAAGTTTCCTGCCGGTTTCTTCTTAACACGCCTTAAGGGTTCCTACTCAACCCAGGTATTTACTAATCTGCTCCCAGATTCAATCTAAATCGGATTGTCTCAATATTCGATTGCAGATTACACGTGATTTCTCTATAATTTTGACTTCGAAGATCAAAGACTTCATCACCATTATCTGCATATTAGTAGTGGTTTTCCCATCGCATTTGACACTTGGAGCCCAGCTCTCGATTCGAAGTCAAACAAATAATACAATCAATGTTAGTGCAAGCAATGTAAGGGCGGGCAGAGAGCGTTTGAGAGGGTCGTTGATCTTGATATGCATGGCAATAGCTCCCAACATCATTGCTGCCATTCCTATCAGACCAATTTTCTCCAGGGGTTGGTAGACAATAGAAACAAGGATCAGTACTGCGAGTAAAATCTTGATTCCACCTATAAACTTCATCATTTCTTGCGAAAGTCCATAAGCCTCAAACTCATCCTTGAGTGAAGCTGCATTTGACCCTCGCCATGGAGACGGCTGATTTGCTCTAAGTAGCCAAACGTTTAGTACACCAAGACTAATTATTAGTTTAAGAATTATGTCGAGATATTCCATTTTATTTGTGATTTCTTTTGAAGGATTATTTGTCTAATATATAGATTTTATTGGCATGTTAATCACTTCCTATCTTTCATATGGGATTCAAACCTAACAGCAGCGACATCTTGCTGGACAAATTAGTACCGGGTCAGGTGGCAAACCTAATCGTCCCTATGTTCCAATAATTCAGGGAATCTCCCCATTCAATGACCATTCCCAGTTGAATCATTCAGTATACCATCCATTCATAACTTAGAGCACGGAAAAATCCTCAGTTAGGAAAAGAAGACGGTTTAAGCAGTGTTACTAACCGTACTGAACTCCCTTTCTAAAACACTTTTACTACAACGTTTCCGGTTTTTTGTCCGGTAAGTACATATTCGTAAGCCTGGGAAATGTCTTCCAATAAATATTCCCGGTCTATGACTGGCTTGAAATTTCCTTTTTCTAAAAAACTCCTAATATAGGGTATCGTCTTCCGCTTACTATAGGGTATGGGAAATATGACCTTTTTACCCGAAATAGACGGGGCCAGGGAATAAAATACGTTTTGGGCAAAAGGTCCTAGTTCCGATGATATATAAACTCCTCCTTCGTTCAATAGTGATTTACACTTACCAAATGTACTTTTTCCCACCGCATCAAATATGTAGTCATATTTGATCTTGTCATGAGTGAAATCTTCTTTTGTGTAATCATAAATTTTACTGGCACCCAACGATTGTACGAGCTTTATGTTTTTTGTATTGCAAGTAGCTGCTATATGTACGTCATTTTGTCTTACAAATTGCAGGAGTGCCGAACCGATCCCACCAGTGGCGCCATTTATTAAAATCTTCTGACCGGGTTGGATATTTACCTTGTGAATGAATGTATAGGCATAATGAGCTCCTTCCAAACTCGCCGCCGCTTGCTGATAATCTATCTTTTCCGGTATAGTAAATAAGTCATTTTCAACGGCTGTGGTAAATTCTGCCTGAGATTCCGCACCGGTGTCATTAAAACCAAAAACTCTATCACCCACACTAAATTTTTTGACAGTTTTGCCAATTGCAATTACCTCACCCGCAAAATCTGTCCCCAATATTATCTTCCCCGGCCTGAATAGTCCCAGCACGAACCTCATAATAAAGGGTTGTGCAGTAAGATTGGCACAATCAGTCCGGTTGACCGTGGTTGCATAAACCTTCACCAGGACTTCATTGTCCTGCGGAACCGGTTTTGTAATATTTTCAATTCTAATCTGATCGGGTAAGCCATATTTCCGGCGAATGGATGCTTTCATTTTTTGCGTAATAACTTCATACGTTACACAATCTCAATCTTCGATTGCTTCAATACCTTGTTCCTTAAGCTTTGCCAACCCGTCCTGCATAGCCTTTTTTTGCTCGGGTGAATGTCCTTGCCAAATAGTAATCTCACCAATAACTCTAAATGGATCTTTCGATCGATAAGACATAGTTGGGTTTCCCGCGAACTTTTTGTCGGTTAAATTGGGGTCGTCTTCGATCGGACCGGTTGGTTCCACCAAATATATTCTTTCACGACCTTCACCGC
>JABDLW010000519.1 GCA_013001805.1 Saprospiraceae bacterium
TCTCAATACCATCTCGCGAGGAGGAGATTACAAGCCGACCAAGCAGTCTTATGCCGTGAAGGAAGAATTGTCAAATGAAATTGACTTGCAGCTTGGAAAATTGTCACGGATCATGGAAGAAGACCTGCCTAAATTTAACGCAGCCTACAAGGCATTAAACCTGGATCCGCTCCAAATAAAATCACCAGAAAACAAATCCGAGGGACCATAATGAAAGCAAAAATTGGTATTATCAATGTATCCGATCGTGCAAGCAAAGGCATCTACGAAGATCTACCGGGCAAGGCAATTTTAAGTACATTACAGGAATACCTGGTGAGTCCATTTGAAACGAGTTATGCGGTCATTCCTGATGAACAAAATCTGATTGAATCAACCCTGATCCAATTCTGCGAGGAAGGGTGTAGTCTTGTGGTGACTTCCGGTGGCACAGGTCCGAGTCCAAGAGACGTAACCACCGAAGCAACGGAGGCCGTATGTGAAAAACTACTACCTGGTTTTGGTGAGCTTATGCGCAGAGAAAGTTTAAAATATGTTCCTACTGCCATACTTTCAAGACAGACTGCCGGGATCCGTGGTCATACCCTGATAATAAACCTACCGGGAAAGCCTAAAGCTATCCGGGAATGCCTGGATGCAGTTTTTCCTGCTGTGCCTTATTGCATTGACTTGATTGGGGGTACCTATTTGGAGACCAATGAAAGCGTCATTAAAGCCTTTAGGCCAAAGTAATACTTTCCTATAAGTATCTTTATATCAATATTTTATGTTGATTAATTTAAAGCTATTCATAAAGTTGTCTATCTCATCACTAAGTGAAAATCTAGCCTCCACAGCAACCTGTACCGAATAAAAACGCCCCTCGACCAGGAAGGCTTTGGTTTTCATTACCGAACGCCCTCCATTATAGTGCAGGCGCCAAAACTTTCCCGGATACTTACCCCGGTAAGAAATATCATCCAAGATCAGCACCTCACCGGCTAAACTCATGGCTGCCTGCTCCACCGTCGACTGAAAGAATTCTTCAATAAGTGTTACGCTATCCGCGGGAATCTTCAGCGCAGGGGAATCATAATAGCTGATAACATAGACGAAACTTCCTGAGGTATCACTCTCGGATTGATAATAAAATGAATGATAATTTATTTCACCTATCTCTGTCTGAAACTGCTTTATATCATGGATCATTTCGCCCGGCACACGCACTTCAAATCCTGCCTCAATACTTCTGAAAAGAGTGTCACTTTCGTAAGTTAGATTTAATGATGTCAGCGCGATTAAAAAACTCAACATACATCTACTAACGTAGGTACCTGTTAAATAGTGCCAAAGGAAATCGTCCGATCCTGAGTTTAGAAAGAGTATAAGTTTATCTTTGCGGCACGCAACTTAAAACAGATAAAAATTTACAACCATGAAATACGACATTGCAATAATCGGAAGCGGTCCGGGAGGGTATGTGGCAGCAATAAGAGCTTCCCAGTTAGGTAAAAAAGTGGCGATAATTGAGAAAGAATCCCTGGGAGGAATTTGTCTGAACTGGGGTTGTATTCCTACAAAAGCATTGCTTAAAAGTGCTCAGGTCTTTGAATACATCAAGCATGCTGAAAACTATGGGATCTCAGTTGGGAAGTCAAAAGTCGATTTCAAGAACGTGATTGCCCGGAGCAGAACAGTGGCTGACGGCATGAGTAAAGGCGTTCAATTTCTTATGAAAAAGAATAAGATCGATGTTTTGATGGGCATTGGAAAGATTTTAAAAGCGGGTCAGGTTGAGGTTACAGACAGTGCTGGTAAGAAGTCGCAAATAACTGCAGATCATATCATTATAGCTACCGGAGGGAGATCCAAGGAGCTTCCAAATCTATCCATTGATGGAAAAACGATCATTGGTTATCGCGAAGCAATGAATTTATCCAAACAGCCAAAGTCCATGGTGGTCGTGGGTGCCGGGGCAATCGGAGCCGAGTTTGCCTATTTTTATAATGCCATGGGCACCAAAGTTACCGTTGTAGAATTCCTGGAGCAAGGTCTGTTACCGAGAGAAGATGCAGACATATCAAAGGAGCTCACAAAATCCTTTAAGAAAGCGGGAATCGACGTCAAGGCGGGAACCAGCGTGGAGGCGGTAGAAACCAAAGGCAATGTACTGAAAGTCAAGACAAAGGACAGAAAATCGGGGAAAGAAGAAGTTATTGAATGTGACATAGTTTTAAGTGCTGCCGGAATCAGTACCAACCTGGAAGGGATAGGTCTGGAAGAAGTTGGCATAAAATCTGATAAAGGATTGATAACAGTCGATCCGTTCTATCGCACCAATATATCAGGAATCTATGCAATTGGTGATGTAGTTGCCGGACCGGCGCTAGCTCATGTAGCCAGCGCTGAAGGAATCATATGTGTGGAGCATATAGCAGGAGAAAATCCTCAACCGCTTGATTATGAAAATATTCCTTCCTGTACCTATTGTCATCCCGAAGTGGCATCTGTTGGCCACACCGAGTTATCTGCAAAGGAAGCAGGCTTTGAAATCAAGGTGGGAAAATTTCCCTTTTCAGCCTCAGGAAAGGCTAGTGCCGCAGGTCATAAAGAAGGTTTCGTAAAAGTAATCTTTGATGCGAAATACGGCGAATGGCTGGGGGCTCATATGATCGG
>JABDLW010000528.1 GCA_013001805.1 Saprospiraceae bacterium
CCCCTGCCCTTTCAAATTTTGTAAGAATTGATGATATATTGGCAATTATTTTCATATTCCAGTAGGATCTTTAGGTAATTTAGCTATATTTATTTTCGACATTTGAGGAAGGGGAGAACCATTGAAATGTCCCGTTAAGCAGAAGAGGCCATCCCGAGTAAAGCATAAATGGTGTATCTCCTTCCTTTTTTTTCCAATCGTATGTCACATCTGTCCTTTGATCTCAGATCTGTATCCATAACTTCCAGGATAGCTGGGACAGAATAACGATGAAAAACAAGGATAATACGCCTTTCTCTGTCAACCGAACAAAGATGTATGAAATCATCTTTGAATCGGATACGCCAGCCGGTAAGTTCTTCGATATTGCCTTATTCGTCTTCATCATCATCAGTGTAATTACGGTACTCATTGAGAGCGTAAATTATTACCACGATAACTACTACCGTCTCCTCCGTACGATTGAATGGATTCTAACCTTCTTCTTTACCATTGAATATATACTCAGATTGTACTGTGTTAGAAAACCCTGGAAATATGCCACCAGTTTTTATGGAATCATAGACTTTTTGGCGATTCTGCCCTCTTACCTGGCTATTTTCATCGTGGGAGGACAATCTTTGATGGTGATCCGGGCTTTACGGCTACTGAGAGTATTCCGGATATTCAAATTAGGATCTTTTATGGTTCAGGGCAATGTGATTCTACAATCGATCCGACAAAGTAGAAACAAAATTGCTGTCTTTCTATACTTTATCGTCATCATGGTGACCATCATTGGTTCGCTCATGTATTTTCTGGAAGGTGATGTAAATGAGGCCTTCGACAGCATTCCTACCAGTATTTACTGGGCTGTTGTGACCTTAACCACGGTGGGATACGGTGACATAACCCCGGTCACCAGCATTGGAAAGTTTATGTCAGCACTGGTCATGATATTAGGTTACGCAGTGATCGCAGTTCCAACCGGTATCGTGTCCGCCAGCTTGATCAATCCAAGCCGTAAGGTGAATGGTCAGGCATGTCCGCACTGCAGCAAGGAGGGACATGACAATGATGCGTCTTATTGTAAATATTGTGGTGGTGATCTCTAGTGCTTTGTCAAGTAAAATATGTTGAATAATTTTGAGATGATTTTAAGACCTAATCAAGCCCTGCCCCGAAATTTATCGCGGACCGATGTCCAGTCGGACGGGTATTTGCAACGTAGCGTAGGTCCAAAAGAACCCAGAATTAATTCCAATCTTTGGCAATTAATGGGTTTGTTTACTGGCCTGATCGGTACTACCTGCGATCCTATCTAAACCTCTTTGGCACTCTGGTATTGGCTAATAATGTCTTGATACTGTACTTTCCACTGGTGTTGACCGCCATGAAGAGTAACCCACCCAGGATGGCAATGTTTTTCATAAATAGAATGGCCTCCAGCCTTTTCTCAGCTGGAGCATCATTCCAAAAGGAATGGACTATAAATGTAATAGGGATCCAGTAAAGCATAATTAAAATAGCTCCAAATCCAATCCGGTAGCCGATCAAGACCAACGTTCCTCCGGTAAGCAGTAGGATCACTGCACCGATCAGCAACAGATCTTGCTGAAAGGTTAGCCCATACTCAGTCATGAGAAGCTTGGTTTTGTTGAAATATATAATAGAATCTATTGCCTCATAGATAAAAATAAAGGAAAATAGAATCCGACCGACGAGGTCTGCTATGTCTTTCATGCGCTCTTCAATTTTAATTCTGCAATTGCTGTGGCTACTTTTTGGCCATCTATTGCAGCGGAAACAATGCCTCCGGCGTAACCTGCCCCTTCTCCGCAGGGATACAATCCCATGACATCGGGGTGTAGACAGGTCTCGGTATGCCTGGGAATACGTACAGGAGCACTCGTTCGGCTTTCTACACCCACCACTATGGCTTCCTTCCCGGTAAATCCAGGCATTTTGCGCTCAAAGATGGTAAAACCTTTCTTCAGATTTTGAGAAATTTGGGATGGAAGCAGTTGATCCAATGATTGTGAGTGTATACCCGGGATGTAAGATGTCGGCCCGAGTGATGAAGACTTGGTGCCCCTCAAAAAATCCCTGACTCTTTGTGCCGGTGCTTTTTGGCTTCCATCACCACTTTCAAACATGCTCTTTTCAATTTGCGACTGAAATAACATCGAGCCAAGCGGTCCCGAAAAACCATGCAACCCGGCATCCTGCGGTGAGACCGCAACCACAATACCGGCATTGGCAAAGGGCGAATCACGCCGCGACAAAGACATTCCATTAACCACTATTTCACCGGGGGCAGTAGCAGCAGGAACAATTAGGCCACCCGGACACATACAAAATGAAAACACTCCGCGACCGTGGATCTCACAGGCCAATCGATAGGATGCTGCCGGGAGATTCGGATGACGGATGGCCATGCCATATTGTTTTTGATCTATGAAGGTCTGAGGATGTTCTACCCTTACACCCAGAGCAAATGGCTTGCCTTCGATGGATATACCCTTGCGATACAATAAATTATAGATATCACGTGCCGAATGTCCGGTGGCCAGAATTGCCTTTTTGCAAGGGAAAGTATCTGTTTGTGTTATCAGCCCTTTCAAATGGTGCCCCTGAATATCCAGATCTATGACTTTCTGCCCAAAAAGTACCTGACCACCATGTGCTTCGATTGTACCCCGGATATTGGCAATAATTTTTGGCAGTTTATTACTGCCTATGTGCGGATGTGCCTCCACCAAGATGTCGGGATCAGCACCATGATCGACGAGAATTCTAAGTACTGAATCCACACTCCCCCTTTTTTTGGATCGTGTATATAGTTTTCCGTCAGAATATGTACCCGCTCCGCCTTCACCAAAACAATAATTTGAATCGGGATTGACGATGCCCTCCTGTTGGATAGCCCGAAGATCTCTGCGTCGACTCTTTGCGTCTTTTCCCCGATCCAGGACAATGGGTTTCAAGCCGTGTTCAAGACATCTCAATGCGGCAAAGTACCCAGCCGGTCCAGCACCGACAATAAATACCTCTTCTGAATTCTCGACATTGAGATATCTCGGTTGGTCTTTTATAGGCCTTTCATAGTCCTCAGCGCTTGTATAAACTTGATATCTTAACTTGAAAACGGGCATCTTCCGGCTGTCAATGGATCTGCGACGGAGATGGTATCCAGCCAGGTCATCAGTTGAGATTCCCGCCTTCCGGCACAGAGACTGCACTATCAACTCTTCATTATTGATTTCAGAGGGATCAATACTAATCTCCAAATCATAAATCATAGGAGTCCCTTGATGATGTCGCGGATTCGATCGCCAGCAAATTGGTTAGTAAACTGCTCAGTTGGTCTAATGGCAACATATTTGCTCCGTCGGAAAGTGCTTTTGCCGGTGTCGGATGCGTTTCAATGAAGAGCCCATCCAGACCTGCAGCAACACCGGCCCTCGCAATAGTCCCAATCAACTCCGGCTGACCACCGGTTACTCCTTCACTTTGATTGGGTCTTTGTAAGCTATGGGTACAATCAAGAATCAAGGGTGCAAAGGATCGCATGACGGGGAAGCCCCGAAAATCCACAACCAGGTCCTGATAACCAAAGGACGTGCCTCTTTCCGTGATCATCACTCTTTCATTGCCCAATGCCTTTACTTTATCAACGGCAAATTTCATTGCTTCAGGACTTAGGAACTGTCCTTTCTTGATATTGACAAATTTTTCGGTGAGGGCAGCAGCTTCCAACAGGCTGGTCTGCCGGCAGAGAAATGCCGGTATCTGTAAAATGTCAACGAAATCAGCTGCGAATTTAGCTTCATCCTCAGAATGAATATCTGTAATAACGGGAATTTGGTACCGGTCTGCAATTTCCGCCAGAATCCGCAGAGCAGTCTCATCACCGATGCCGGTAAAGGAATCACGACGACTGCGATTTGCTTTACGATACGAAGCCTTAAAGACAAACGGTATTTGCAATACTTCACAGATACGATTTATCTCCCCGGCTATTTCAAAAGGGGTTTGATCATCCTCTATCACGCACGGTCCCGCCAGCAAGAGGAAATGCCTGGAATTAATGTGCTTGAGTCGCGGAATTTGCGTTAGTACACTCATCTCAATGGGTTCCCATTATTGCCCTGTTAGTTATTCCAGTTTAATTTGATCTGATTGTCAACAAAGTTCGAGTCATGATCACGTGGTCAATCGGCAGGGGTGCAAAAATTAAGTATGCCTGTAGACAAATCGAGTCCCTCCAGACTGAAAGTCAATTTGACAAGGATTTTGCAACCACGAAACTCGCGAAAAGATATAAAAATCATTAGCATTAAATTAACATGACAGTCAACTAGAGTGACTTGGAGTAGACCCAGGCACTGGGGTCAAATTCTTGTTTTGCCCAAAGTAACTTGGCCTGGGGATTATCGCAATCAATTTTCAATCCTACTTTTGTGAGTTTGGGACCCTCAATAATCACCGATTGATGTGAGAGCCGCTGAATTCGATCTATCATTCGCGACACATTATCTTTTTCGCTAAATGCCCCAACAATGATGATACAAGACGATTCGTCGGAGGCGGCAAAGCTGATCAAAGTATCTT
>JABDLW010000445.1 GCA_013001805.1 Saprospiraceae bacterium
GAAAATCCTTTAATTAATCCGCCTGAATAATACCATTCAAAATGGGAACCCCGGCGAGCATCGCACCCATGAGTTCCAGTAGAAAGCAAACTTGATCCCAATGGTTAAGCCCTGAAGTGTTTTGCACTAGGATAAAAATGAAAACAACAACAATACCCACAAGATGGCTAGTACTGGGCCCAGGATGCCAATCATCACTCCCCCCATCCTGAAATCACCCTGTTTGATGTAGCCAGTACTGAATGCAATGGCATTCGGTGGGGTGGATACGGGCAACAGGAGGGCGCAAGATGCGCAAAGTCCGATTATGATAGCCATGGTGACGGGTTCCACTCCGGGAATGATGCTGGCGATGGGTATCAGAATGGTCGCAGTGGCTGTATTACTCATGATGTTAGAGAATAAGACCGTTGCCACCCCAAAAGTAAACATCAGCAAATATTGGTTGATAGAGAAATATTGGATTTTCTCGACAAAAAACTCAGCCAGGCCACTTTCTTTTATTGCCAGGCCCAAAGACAGTCCACCTGCAACCAGCATTAAGGTATCCCACGGAAGTTCACGTACGTCCTCCCCGGTGATCACGCTGACCATGGGTAGAATTATTATTGGAATTCCCGAAATGGCTGCTGCTGGTATTCCATGAACATTACCGGTCACCCATAGAAGCACTGTAACGGTCAATACTCCCAAGACAATCTTTCGTTCAAATCTCTCCATGGCGCCACTTTGGGCTTGGGCCTCGCCAAGTTCCAAATCGATTTTTTCCAGCTTTATTTTGTATTTCTTAACCAGTGCTTTCCAAAACACTACTACCAAAACAAGGGCCACGGGAACACCTAAAATCATCCACTCCAAAAATCCAACCTCATAATCGATTTGATCATTATTCTGCAAGTAGTTGTTAATGGCATCAACCGCAATCACATTAGGAGGCGATCCAATGATGGTTCCCATACCACCCACTGCGGCTGCAGCTGGTATGCCAATTAAGAGCACTTTGGCGATATTACGTTCTGGCCCAACCCGGTCAATAAAAGGCATGACGGCAGCCAACATCATGGCGGTGGTCGCAGTGTTTGACATAACCATTGAAAAAACCGCAGTCACTAACATTACGCCCAGAAGCACCTGTTGAGGATTGTCTCCAAAACGGCTGACACTAAAACGGAAGAGCTCAAGGTCGAGACCTGTCTTTTTTAGGGCTCCGGCAATAAAAAAGCCCCCAAGCATGAGCCAAATCACACTATTTGTCCAGGTGTCCACAAATCGCTGCACATTGATGTAATTGGGATCTCCCGGCTGATTATTCCCTACCTCACTCAACAAGAAGATTAACAGACCAACAATCAAAAGACCGGTAGCAAACGGAGGAATAGCTTCACTCACCCAGAGGGCAACTGCAAAAATTAATATGAACAAAACATATTGTTGATTTTGGGTAAAATCCACTTCATTTTTGCTTACCAGAAACGTCGTCAAGAATGCCAACACCAGACTACCCAGGAAGTATATTAGCCGCTTTTGTGCGTCAAGCACACTTTGCATTCTCTTACTCAATCTATCAGCTGCGGCTCGTGAATCTGACATAATAATTTTGTATGATCAGTGCCATCCCCTCTTCATTGCCATAGGTGTGAGGCTCAAATCAGATAATTGAGACGCAAAAGTAAGTTATCTCTCCTAATTCTGCGTATCCATATGTTGGCTGCTTGATAAATCCAAAACAGGATTTGTCTCTATCCTGCGCTCAAGATCAGTTGACATGCACACGGTCAAGATTACAAGATCTGATTGTAAAGAGCTGGACTTAATCCACCATTAAATTCCAAATACCTAGGACATAAAGTGTTTCCTTTTGGCTGCTGCAGACATTTTCTTGTTTTCATCTTTGATCAAGCCGGTTGTATTTGACGACTTTATTTTAATGGCCAACGGATTTTGTGCGATATTAGGGTTATTGAAAATCAGTATTTAATCTCTGAATTGTTTAATAACTCTAAGCTTATACCGACAATAATTGAGAATGAGGATTTATAATATATTCTTGTTTGTGTTGCTGATCATGCCATGGTCCTTGGTGGGGCAGGATTCGACTATTGCTCATATACCGGTCATTCAGGCTTCAGAAATTCAAGCTCCTCCCGATTGGGCTGTCATGCAACAAAGGCTCATCGGGGCGATGGAAGAAGCGGGTGATTTTTATTGGGATCGTTTTACCTACCCCGGTGGAGCTACTATTTGCGAGGGTCCATATGATGATCTGTACGAGATGTTTTACAACTGGCCCGACTTTCATATAGTTGGTGGTGATAGGCGGTTTTTCGACAGAGCGCTATCCGCATACAATGGAATCACTCGTACGAATACACCTCATGCACCAGATCCGGGAGACTATTTTCACCGGCTGTATAAGGAATTTCCAACCCATGACGATTTTTTTCACATAAGTGAAGGGATGACGCTCTTTTACAATTTGGCATTGGGAAACCCTAATATTCCAGAGAACGTTGCTCGTGCAAAGCGGTTTGCCGGGTTTTATTTAAATGAAGACCCGGATGCACCAAATTTTAATCCGGAAAATAAATTAATCCGATCCATTTTTACGGGTAGTAAGGGCCCATTGTCTTCTTCGGATGCGACTTATAATTTACGTTACGGCCATGCATCGCTATATCCGGTCGTAGCAGATTTGGAACCCGGGTGGCATGAAAATGCTATCCGTAAATCAGAAATTCAAAAGCTCTACGATAATTTGGTTACTCGCACTGATGTTCCGGTTAATCTGGGAATAACCGGATTAATGACACATGCATACCTCTTGACCGGCGAAGAAAAATACAAAGAGTGGGTGTTGGATTATGTTGATGTATGGATGGCCCGCATCTCTCAGAATAATGGAATTTTGCCTGATAATATTGGTCGTACCGGAAAGATAGGCGAGTACCGTAACGGTCAGTGG
>JABDLW010000537.1 GCA_013001805.1 Saprospiraceae bacterium
CAACCAAACATCCAGTTCTCCATCTTCCCGGAGAATTCAACGGGTATCGCATCTTTGAGCTAAAAGGTGAGATAAGAAATACATTTACTGCCATCAACAATATACCCTCCTGGAGAAATGGCGTCGGTAGGACATGCTTCAATGCATTTTGTGCAAGTACCGCAATAGTCTTTTAAAGGTTGATCTGCTGCGAGTTCTAAATCAATAATTAATTCAGCCAGAAAAAAATAGGAACCGGATTTGGGATTAATCAGTAAGGTGTTTTTACCAATCCATCCTACACCGGCATATTTTGCCCAATCTCTTTCCAGAACCGGAGCCGAATCGACAAAGCACCGGCCTTCCACAGCGCCAATTTTATCCCTGATTTCCTGAATGAATTGTCTGAGTTTTTTTTTAATTACAAAATGATAGTCCTGACCATATGCATAAGTAGAAATTTTTGGTGCAGATGCATCGGTTTGTTTTTCCTGAGAGTGGTAATTATAAAGTAAGGAGACTACAGATTTTGCTCCCGGTACCAACCTGGTGGGATCAACTCGTTTTTCAAAATGATTTTCCAAATATGCCATCTTCCCTTGAAATCCATTTGCCAGCCATTGTTCCAGCTTTTCTGCTTCGGCATCGAGACGTTTTGCTTTGGCAATACCAACATGACTAAACCCAAGAGCGTGTGCTGTTGATTTAATAAAATTTGTACGTGCGGACAAGGAATTCATAAGGATGATCTAATTTACCCCAAAAAGGTAACACTACAACCAGAACCAGCTGGATTATAATCATGAAATCTTTACCACGATCCTGTTGCCTGATAAATCTTCTGGAAAAGAAATAAGAATAGTAAGAAAACGGACTCCTGGTAAGTGCGGCACGTTTAAAGACGGCAATGAAGTGGCTCTAATTTCTTATACCTTTACCAAAACGCTACAAGTGACACCTGATGAGATTTGTTTTATTATCTTTTTCCGAGATGATAATCAGCCGTTCTTTGGCTCAATCGGGGTTGCATAGCTTTCCGGTACAGACGCAGACCCAACAAGGCATTATCGAAGGCAATTTTGATGTCGTGGAAAACCTGGCCATGTATTTTGGGGTACCATTCGCGCAGCCACCAGTAGGTGACTTGCGGTGGAAAGCTCCAAAAGCACTGGAACCATGGGAAGGCGTCAAAGAAACTAAAGAATTTGGTCCCCGTGCTGTAGAGGCAAGAGATTTTAGTGATATGAACTTTCGATCTGAGTAATAGAATTGATAAGATAGGGGTGATTATTCGGCTTCCGGATAAATGCCTTATGACATCAAATTAGAGACAAATCTCATCACCGGTACATTAGTCTGTCAAAGGGACTAAAACCCAGCCACCCTTCGCTAGAGTAGCTATTTCTATTGCTAAGGGAAACTCGGAGAGATGAGGAAGGGTATTTTTTTTGCCACCGGGAATGTCCTTATCCAGCTGATTTTTCCATCTTCGTCCTGCAATACAGAATTAGTATTCAACCAATTATGATTGACGGGTCAGAAGGAAATGAAGACTTATAGTATCAAGGAGGTTTATTATACCATTCAGGGAGAAGGTATGCAGACGGGCAGACCTGCCGTTTTTTGTCGCTTTTCCGGATGTAACCTATGGAGTGGGCGCGAGGAGGATCGGGACAACGCTATATGCCAGTTTTGCGATACGCAGTTTGTTGGCACCGATGGTGAAAATGGAGGAAAGTATCCTGCTGATCAATTGGTACAACAAATCAACAGACTGTGGCCAGATGCTCATACTGCTCCATATGTCGTTTGTACCGGTGGAGAACCCCTTTTGCAATTGGATACAACATTGGTTACAGCCTTGAAAAATGCAGGGATTAAAATTGCCATTGAGACTAATGGTACTATTTCGGCTCCTTCAGGTATTGACTGGATTTGCGTCAGTCCCAAAGCCGGTACAGATCTCATACAAACCAGCGGACATGAGTTGAAGTTAGTATTTCCCCAGGAAGGTATTTTGCCCGAGCAGTTTGAACATCTGGATTTTGAGTATTTCTTTCTTCAACCCATGGATGGACCGTCTCTGGACCAGAATATCAAGCAGTCAATTGCCTATTGTCTCACTCATCCTAATTGGCGTTTGAGTCTGCAAACACATAAGTATAGTGGTATGAAGTAAAATATTTGGTCGCCTCACGAGAAGTGCACTGATTCAGCATGTGTATGAGTATCTCTTTGTCTGCCTGAGTCAATTTATTGTCGGAACCATGATTTTCTTGATTTTTGGGATTTCTTGATTACGGGAGCTGCTGGATCTGGGAGCGCTCCAAGAAACGGCTCTAGGATCTTACATCCTGGGCTTTTGTTTAGATGTCGGCTGGATTATTACTTCCGTATTTTTGCTGGGAAAAAACCTGCTGGATGCGGAGCTCCCAGATCCGATAAGAAACACTGCTCTTGTAAACAAACCCATTCATTGTTATCTATAATTTCTTCCTGTTTTTTATCATCTCTTCGTTGTCGTCGCTAACAGGACACCTGCCCTGCTTCACTCCTCCGGTCTTGATATGACATAAAAACATCTTGAAATTCTGACGAAAAACTAATGGGTTAGTCTACTAGGAAAGGAATGAAGGTACAGTTTCCTGGGTTTTTCTAAATCATTTCGCTCAATCGTTTGTTTCTAATTTATGTCCGTGGCAAAATGGTGCTTTCTTATTTTGATCCTTCTGGCTTTAGGCAGCTCTTGCAGCCAGCGTAGTGATCTGCGAACGAACCTATGCCTCATCACCCAACATCACGATAAGGTGAT
>JABDLW010000447.1 GCA_013001805.1 Saprospiraceae bacterium
GCCCAGGCGTGTCCGTTCGGCCAGTTTTTGTATGGCATTATTATATTTTGCTATGATACCGGCTTCGCGTGTGGTCAAAATATTGAAACTATTGATTTTTTTGACCGCGATCAGCTCCGAATTCGTCGGCAGCATAAAAGACATCATTGCTTCCATTGGATCAGATGAAAGAACGGGTGTTTCCATAGGTTTGCCCTTGGATGTCATGCCAATCATAGTAATGAACATGGTGCCTGCTTTTTCCTCCAGATTCATTTGACTGACGAGATCTGCGGTGCGTTCCTCCGGAGTTAAAAGGCTGTTTTCATACGGATCCATCATCCCATTCTTATTGAGATCGCGATAAGCTCGTTGGCCAGTCTTCAAAACCGGTGCTTCCGGGCCGAGCAGACTGAGGTTGCGTTCGGAAGCCTGCGACATCTTGAAATCGGTATAACTGAATCCAATGACCAGTACCAACACGATCCCAATTAGGAGATATAGTAGAATCCGAAAAATCCTTTTAAACATGTGGAAAAATATTTAGAATACAATAAAGAAGGGGCTGAAATGAATTCAAAGTTATAAAGAAAAAAGTCACACAAAAAAGAACGTTGCTTCAGAGTCAACCTGCGCTGTAAATTAGGTTTGCTTGCAGATTTCGAGTGCGGCACCCGGTTCCTTCTTTCCGGCCGATGTTCTTGTGGTAAATGCCCGATTAAGTGCTGCATTAGTGGAACTTCATCCAGATCGTCGCATTCATCATTTACTGGTATCTTCACTCATCACCTAATAATCAGAACGAGAGAATAAATCAAGATTTATGGATTTAGAATTAACAGACAAGGTAGCGGTTATTACCGGCGGAAGTGTCGGAATAGGTTTGGCTGTGGCCCGGGCCCTGGCTAAAGAGGGCGTACATCTTGCCATTTGTGCCCGGGACGAGGTTCGACTTTTTCGGGAGAGTCAGGCTATTGCTGCTCAACATCACGTGGAAGTGTTTGCAAAGAGATGTGATGTGAGTAAAGCTGATGAAATCACAGATTTTATTGACGCGGTAAATAATAAATACGGTGGCACAGACATCCTGATCAATAATGCTGGTGCCGGCACAAACGAGAAGATTATTGATGCACCGGATGAAAAATGGCAACACTTTTGGGATCTCCATGTCATGGCTGCGGTTCGATTTTCGCGTGGATTTATGTCTGGTATGGCCGATCGGGGTGGAGGAGTGATTCTAAATAATGCCTCTATTTGCGCCAGGCAACCGTTGGGATATGAACCAATTTACAACACTACTAAGGCAGCTCTTTCGATGTTTTCGAAGTGTTTGGCAAATGAGTGTATCCCGATGAATATCCGGGTCAACACCATAAACCCCGGGCTCATCATCACCCCGGATTGGCTAAGTACGGCAGAAAAACTTGCACCAGCCGAAAACATCTCAGCACAAGCATATCTGGATAAGATTGCTAAAGATAATACACCGATTGGCCGCTTTGGAACACCGGAAGAATTGGCTAATTTTTTTGTATTTCTGTGTTCGGATAAAGCGAGCTACTGTGTGGGATCCACTTATTATGTCGATGGAGGTTGGTTGAATGTAGTAGAATAAAGCGGATTTGATGCCCTGAAATTGCCCACGCGAAAGCAAACTTGACTTATACCTTTATGAAAGCATTTGTATTATCTCGATATGGCTCACCAGAGGTCCTTGTGCTTAAGGATGTACCTAAACCAGTTGCAGGAGAGGGTGAGGTATTGATTAAAATTCATGCAACGGCAATCAATGATTATGATTGGAGTCTGGTACGTGGGAAGCCCTTATTGTATCGGCTCATGTTTGGCCTGTTGAGGCCCAGGAATCCAATTCCAGGTATGGAACTGGCAGGGACTGTAGTTGATATGGGGCCAGATGCAACATTGTTTAAAGTGGGTGATGCGGTTTACGGAGATACTTCAGATTTTGGATTCGGTACCTTTGCGGAGTATATCGCTGTCAATGAAAAGGCATTACAACCGAAACCAGCAGATATGACTTTCGAACAAGCTGCTGCATTGCCCCATGCTTCGGCTTTAGCTATGCAAGGTCTGATTGAGATGGGAAAAATAAATAAGAGCCAAAGAGTGTTGATCAATGGTGCGGGAGGAGGTGTTGGGACGATTGGTTTGCAGCTTGCCAAGGAATTTATGTGTGAGGTGACCGGCGTCGATTCCGGTGCAAAGATGGAAATGATGCGCTCCCTTGGTTTTGATCATGTGATTGATTATCAGCAAGAGGACTTTACCAGGAATGGACGGCAATATGATTTAATTTTGGACACCAAGACAACCAGATTGCCCTATGCCTATCAGCGATCACTGACGCCAGGGGGACGATATGTAACCGTCGGGGGATCACCCCTTAAACTCATTGCACTCTTTCTCAGCAAGGGGTTGATATCCAACTTTAGCGGGAAGCATATGAGTATTTTAGCTCTCAAACCAAATAAAGGCCTGGATTATATTTCTGCCTTATTTCAGAAGGGTAAGATTGAGCCGCTAATAGATGGCCCGTTTCCATTACTCAAACTACCTCAAGCCCTGCAATATTTTGGTGATGCCAAACATGGTGGAAAAGTAATCATTTCTATTGATCTATGACTGGCACTCTGTCTAATGAAACATTCTTGCTAATTCTGCCCATTGCAAAAGTAGTCAGAGAATTATTCAACATCTTCCACTGCATAAGTACTTGGAATAAGCAATCGACACCCGCATGTATGTCCCAACCACTGGCAGGGGAGGGCGAAATTCAGAAGACTTCTTTTTTATAAATGCAAACATTTTTACATTACTTTCTACATTTTATCTTTCCACTTCTTATCGCTATTATTTTCTTTCGAAAACAATGGAAACAGACTTACTTGATTTTCCTGGCAACTATGTTAGTGGATCTTGACCATTTGTTTGCTGCCCCCATTTTTCAAAGTGATCGATGCAGTATTGCATTTCACTATTTACATTCCTATCCAGCGATCGGTTTTTATTTTTTACTTCTTTTCCTGCGCAGACCTTTCAATATCATTGGCATAGGGCTGCTCCTGCACATGTTCACAGATATGGTAGATTGTTTAATTATGTATGCTCGATGCAAGCCTTGTCTTTCCGATGCACCAGCACTGGAGCTCCTTAAATCCATATCCATTTACCTGGAATACATCGGAATTTGGAAAGTGTAGACATTTCTTTTTGTAAAAAATGGGTAGAATTTGATCCAATTGTTGCATGAGAGTTAAATGTCCGGAGTAAACGGATACTGTGGGATATCTTTGACTGAAACCGGTTAAATAGGGGTCATTCGCCAAAAC
>JABDLW010000565.1 GCA_013001805.1 Saprospiraceae bacterium
ATATTAGGTTGACCTCATCTATTGCAGTCATGGGGTGTCGTCGTAAACCTTTAAGCATGGAATTCTGGATTTCCTGGATATCGTCGATAATTCTAATCCGGGTAAATTCTTATATTACTGCCGGAGCAATAAAATCTTATGGTAAACTTTAATATCGACGCCCAAAAAGAGGTCACCTATGACGCGATCGTCATAGGTTCTGGCATCAGTGGTGGCTGGGCCGCGAAAGAACTCTGTGAGAAAGGATTGAAAACCCTGGTACTGGAGCGAGGCAGAATGGTGGAACACGTCAAGGATTATCCTACTATGAACGATGATCCCTGGGATACTGACCTGCGTGGTTCGTTGACACCGGAACTGCAAAAAAAGCATTACAAAGGCATCAGATCGGGATTTATAGGTATAGATACCGAACATTTTCACGCCAATGACCTGGAGAATCCGTATACCGAAGTGAAACCATTCCTCTGGATTCGGGCACATCAAATGGGTGGCAGATCCATTTTATGGGGGAAGCAAACCTATCGCTGGAGTGATCTTGATTTTGAAGCCAATGCGAAAGATGGATATGGGGTCGATTGGCCCATTCGCTATAAGGATGTCGAACCATGGTATACGTACGTAGAGAAATTTGCCGGTATCAGCGGTGAAGCCCTGGGACTGCCTCAATTGCCCGATAGCCATTTTCTTCCTCCGATGGAGCTAAATTGTGTAGAAAAACATGTAAAAGGCCGAATAGAACAGGAATTCCCGGGCCGGCACATGATTATTGGCCGGGTTGCCCACTTAACGGAGCCGCTCAATGGAAGAGGAAAATGCCAATACAGAAACCGGTGTAGTCGTGGATGTCCTTACGGAGCCTACTTCAGTAGCAACGCGGTGACCCTTCCTGCTGCCAATGCAACCGGCAATTTGACTATCCGGCCTTTTTCCATTGTGCAATCGATCATTTACGATGATGAAAAAGGTAAAGCTACCGGGGTGCGAATCATCGATGCCGAAACCAATGAGAGCATAGATTACAATGCAAGAATTATCTTTTGCAATGCTTCTACCCTGAGCACAACGCAGATTCTTTTAAACTCTGTCTCAAATAGATTCGAAAATGGCCTGGGAAATGACAGTGGCGAATTGGGACATAATCTAATGGACCACACTTACCGGGTTGGGGCTTTGGGCACGGTTGAAGGCTTTGATGATCAATATTATAAAGGCCGTCGCCCCAATGGCATTTATATTCCCCGCTATGTCAATATAGATGAGCAGACCAAATCAGACAAATTTGTACGTGGATTCGGGTATCAGGGAGGAGGAAGTCGTGCCGGGATTCACGCCGCTGCCAATCAGGAAGCATTTGGAGCGGCATATAAAGACAGTATTTTAAAACCGGGACCCTGGGAATTTTTTATTACCGGCTTTGCCGAGTGCCTGCCTTATCATGAAAACAAGGTCACATTAGATAAAGATAACCTGGACAAATGGGGTCAACCGACTCTGGCCATCGATTGTGAGTACAAGGAAAATGAAAAGGCATTAAACCGACAGATCCGGGAAGATGCCGTCGAAATGTTGGAAAAGGCAGGGTTGACCAATGTGTTAGGTTTCGATAATGAACACGAGCCCGGATATGGCATCCACGAAATGGGAACCGCCAGAATGGGTCGCGATCCAAAAACCTCGGTGCTGAATGCAATGAATCAAATTCACGCCGCTAAGAATGTATTTGTCACCGATGGCGCTTGTATGACATCCAATTCATGTGTCAATCCTTCGTTAACCTACATGGCCATCACTGCCCGCGCCGCTCATCATGCGGTGGCAGAATTGAATAAACAAAATATTTAGTCGAATGGACAGAAGAAGAGCATTGCAAAAAACCGGATTGATCGCGGGTACCATGGTGGCTACACCCACTTTACTCTCTTTGCTGCAATCATGTCAGACAACGCCCCGGTTAGACTGGCAACCCGAGTTTTTTAGTGTGGAGGAGGCCAGGTTTGTCTCGTCACTCGTTGACATGATCTTGCCGCGCACGGAGACCCCCGGAGCTTTGGATATGAAAGTAGATTTGTTTCTCGACAAAATATTTGCCAGGACTTATATCGCCGGAGCCCAGGAAAAGGTGAGAGCTGAGATGGCCGCCTTTAATGCCGATTGTAAACAGAAGTTTGGTGATTCCTTTATCAATCTCAAGGAC
The DNA here is from genome assembly GCA_013001805.1 of Saprospiraceae bacterium. GTDB lineage: Bacteria > Bacteroidota > Bacteroidia > Chitinophagales > Saprospiraceae > JABDMH01. The sequence goes on from JABDLW010000565.1 coordinate 2,198, forward strand.
ACGGAGCGAGTCGAGGTGCTCAATGCTGCCGAGGCCAATTCGGGAAAATTTAGTGGAAGTGTCTGGGGGACGTCTGTGGGTAAACAAGAACCGGTGGGCTTTTATCGATCTATAAAATCTATGGCCATCTGGGCCTACTTCACCTCAGAGGAAATCGGCGAGAAGGTGCTGAGTTACGATCCAATCCCGCAAGAGTATGATGGTTGCAAACCGGTAGAGGATGTGGGTAATCGATGGAGTTTGTAGCGATAATCTTTCAAGCCTATTTCTTGTACTGAGATGGACTCACACCAAACAGTTCTTTAAAACATTTGGTGAAATAGGGAATATTTTCAAAACCGACCGTAAAAGCAACCTGGGCAACTGAGTCACCCTTTTGACTTAAAATTTGTGCCGCCCTTTGCAAGCGAAAATTGCGCAGGAACTCACCTGGTGCCTGATTGCTGATGGCTTTTAACTTGCGATGCAACTGGGTCTTGCTCATGGTGAGTGCCTTTTGCATTTGTGGAACACCAAAGGTGGAATCCACATGCTCAGTTTCCAGTATCTGCATCACTCTTTCCATAAACTTCTGATCAACCGAACTTACAGCTATGTCTTTCGGTGAAACCAGGAGTTGCTTAGAAAAAGACTTTCGCAATCGCTTTCTCTCCTGCAGAAGAGCTTGAATGCTGGCTTCCAATTCGTCGGCATTAAATGGTTTGGTCAGATAACTGTCGGCACCAGAATAGAGACTTTTCAGTTTATTGTCATGCGTTGCTTTCGCTGTCAGCATAATGATGGGAATATGGCTGGTACGTTCATCTGCCTTAAGCAAGGATGACAATTCGTGACCATCCATAAGCGGCATCATGGTATCGGTGATAATCAGGTCCGGAACCTCCATTATGGCCATTTCCAAGCCCTCCTTTCCATCACTAGCCTGCAACACCGGGTACTTCCATGACAGGGAGGAAGCGAGGTAATGACGCATATCATCGTGGTCCTCCACGATAAGGATACTGTCATCCGTCTCCGCTTTTAGCAACGTGAAGCCGGCTTTAGATACTAGTGGATTCATTTCAATACCATCATAACTGGGACTGCTTAGAATCTCCTGGACCGGAAAAGAAAAAGTAAATTTAGATCCCTCACCAGTTCTGCTGGATACCGAAATTTTACCCGCCATCAGCTCCGACAGCTCCTTACATAGAGCCAGACCAATCCCCGTGCCACCGGGAGCCACTTTTCTTCCAGCTTCTATCTGGTAAAATCGATCGAAAATGTAGTGGATCTGATCTTCTGCCATTCCCTCGCCATCATCTTCAACGGTGATAACCATCTCCGAGTGGTAATATTCTGCAGTGAGCCCAATGGTCCCTGTGGGCGGTGTGAATTTAAAAGCATTATTTAAAAGGTTATAAACAATGGTTTCGACTTTTTCGCGATCAAAAGCGGCCCAGAATTGACGATTAGGAATTTTTACCCGGTAGTCAATATATTTTTGCGAAGCTAAACTGCTAAATGATGAAGCCTCTACTTTTAAGAAGCGGAATAAATCGCCTTCCGATAAATCCAGTTTTAAACTGCTGGCATCAATTTTAGCGAGATCCAACAATTGATTGACCAGGCGTAAAAGTCGATCGCTATTACGTCTGATCATTAGTACTTCTTCATGGGTTAGCTCTCTACCGGGGTCTTTCTCTAACTTTTCAACGGGAGCTTTGATCAAGGTCAACGGAGTGCGAAATTCATGGGAAATATTGGCAAATAAATTGGTTTTCAATTTATCTAATTCCTTTAATTTTTCCGATTGTGCTACCAAAAGTTCGGTCTGTATCTG
>JABDLW010000586.1 GCA_013001805.1 Saprospiraceae bacterium
GATCAGACTAGCCACGCCCCAACCGGCAAAAAAGGCTGCTGTGGCCAAGGTCATTGGAGAAGTCGTGGGCACCTTCGATTATCAGGATCGGATTGGTGTGAGTTTTCCCACCGTGGTCATTAAGAATCGTGCGGAGACCCGAGGAAATTTGCACCGGTCGTGGATTAATACCCAGATTGACAAATTGCTGGAAGAGCAAACTGGTCACAAGTATATTGTACACAATGATGCTGATCTGGCAGGCCTGGCTGAGATGCAGTTGGGAACCGGAAAGGGTGAAGGGGGACTGGTAGTCATGGTAACCATCGGCACCGGTCTGGGTACGGGTGTATTTTACAATGGACAACTAGTACCTAACATAGAACTCGGACGCATTTTTGGTAAGGACGGACTGCCGATTGAATTTTTCGCGGGGGATAAAGCGCGAAAAGTGCATGATCTTACCTGGCGGGAATGGGGTGATCGCTTTAATTTTTTCCTCTTGCATGTCAAGAGAGTCTTTTCACCTGATCTTTTTATTTTAGGTGGAGGTGCCAGCAAAAAATTTGGCAAATTTCGTGACCGAATTACCGTAGATATACCCATTAAGATTGCAAAATTCAAGAATAATTCGGGAATCATAGGCGCTGCCATGGCCGCTGCGGACCAGATTCAATAGATGGTTTAGGTAGATCCAAAGAGCAGATACTTGACAGCGCTTGATTATGGGAGTTTGAACATCATTATCTTCTCCCCAGGACAAGAGTTTATATTCATCCGCTGCCTTTGTCACTGCGTTCCGTTTTTCGTAAATTTATCTTCATTATTGCGAAATAAATGAGTAGGCAGATCCTTTTCGACCGAAACCACTGGTATTGCCTAATGGTGAGCTTTTTTACCGTGCTACTTTTCTCATGCCAGGACCGGACCAAATCGAGCGTTGGGTCATCGGCTGATGAATTCTTTGTTTTTGAAGTGTTGCCGATAATCCAATCAAAGTGCCTCTCTTGTCATGGTGACAGCCCTGATGAAATAGAAGGTGGGCTCGATTTACGTAGCGCTCGCTCCATGTCTGCGGGAGGAGAACAACACGCTGAACTTGTCGTGCCGGGCAGACCTGAATTCAGTCCCCTTTATCAAGCCATCATCCGTGAGGATCCGGATTTTTCTATGCCACCCAAAGAACGCGATGCCCTCACCGAAGAGGAGGTACAGGTTTTCTATCATTGGATCGTTGCCGGGGCACCCTGGCCTAATGACTTGGAGCAAAAACAAATAGCCGCGGCGGGAGGGCCGCGCAGCACAACGCGTATGAAGGTGCAAACATCAGGAGGTCAAACTACCCATTGGGAAGAGCGATATTATCGTACGGATGACCTTTGGGCTTATCGTAAACCACATCATTCCGACATTCCCGGGCAATTTCCCGACAAGCATCCCATTGACGCTTTTGTGGAACATAAATTACTCGAGTTGCAGCTACCTGCGGCTGAAAGCGCCACCATGCGTCAACTGGTAAAAAGGGTGTACTATGACCTCCTCGGCTTGCCACCAACTAAAGAACAGATAGATGCTTTTGTCAATGATGGAAAAGCAGATTCCTATGAAAGATTAATAGATCAGCTGATTGCGAGTCCGCATTACGGTGAGGAATGGGCACGGCATTGGCTGGATGTCGTGAGATATTCAGATAGCGATGGTTTTTCCAATGACTATTTACGTCCTAATGCCTGGCGATATCGTGACTACGTTGTGCGGAGTTTTAATTCCGGCAAACCGTACGATCAGTTTCTTTTAGAACAGCTAGCCGGTGATGAGATGGATCCGGAAGATCCGGAGATGCTCATAGCCACGGGATTCTTACGCATGGGTCCATGGGAACACACGGCTATGAGTGTGGCCGCAGAAACCCGGCAGTTCTATCTGGACGATGTAACCAATATAGTTGGAGAAACATTTCTGGCCGCTCCGCTTAATTGTGCCCGGTGCCATGACCATAAATACGACCCGATCCCAACCCGGGATTACTATCAAATCCAGGCCGTGTTTGCCACTACTCAGCCGGCTCAGCGACCGGCGCCATTTCTGGAAAATGAGAATTTGCATTTAATTGATGAAGAAAGGGAGCGATTGCAAGCCTGGATTGACCGGACGGAGAAGGAGGCAAAAGAAATTGTACAGAAGGAAGAACGTGCTGCACGCGGGTGGTTTAGGGAAAGGGGACGCAGGTATTTGCCCAAGAAGGAGCGGAGGAAATTGAATCTTGAACAGCAACCTCCCCGCTACTATGGCCTTTCCAACACGGATTTGGGTTATCGAAAAGTACTGCAAAAGCGAGGGCAGATTTTGCGACGGAACCTGGATCGATTTGAGCCCTGGGCCTATGCTGTCTATAATGGTCCCTATCGTATCGTGCACAGTGCCAGCACGATGCGTATGCCCGAAGAATTATCCGGTGAAGCACAGCCGGTTTTTATACTGGATGGTGGTTCGGTCTATGCTGAAGGTGATTCGGTCAGTCCGGGTGTGCTTAGCGTAGTGCATTATCTGGATACGACACTTTCTCCTTACTTTAATGCATTGAGGCATATTCCTGCCGGCATTCAGGGTAGAAGACTGGCACTAGCCCAGTGGCTGATTCATCCTGAGCATCCTTTGACGGCACGGGTGATGGTGAATAGAATTTGGCAACATCACTTTGGAGAAGGGCTGGCGCAGAATCCCAATAATTTTGGAGCATCAGGTAAGAAACCTACCCATCCTGAATT
>JABDLW010000587.1 GCA_013001805.1 Saprospiraceae bacterium
CTGTACCTGTAACTGATTATTTCGCGCCTGTAACTCGCTGGTATGCTCCAGAATAACATTTTCCAATTTTTCTTTTTCCCGTATCAATTCTCGATTCCTCCATTTTGCGGTCCCGATAAGCAGGGAAATAGCCCCACCGGAATACAGTGCATATGCCCACCAGGTCAAGTACCAGGGTCTCAGAATGGAAAAATTAAAAGTTGCCGCATTACTAACTGTATTTTCCTGGTTCAACCCCCTCACTTTGAAGGTATATCTACCGGGATTTAATCCGAAATACTGTTTGGTGTTTTCCTTGCCAAAGTCTGACCAACCAGGATCAACACCCTCCAAAAAAGTCTGATAAGACATGGCTGAAGTTGAAGTATAATCAGTGCCAGAGAAATGGAATTCTATTCGATTCTTTTTTAAATCAATTTCAGGACGCAATTGAGCCCACGCACTATAGGAAATCACGGAATCCTCCTGAATAATGATTCGATCAATCAGTACTTGAAAAGTTGCCAAATCTGGTGATTTATCTAAGCGCTGATGGACCACCGTTCCATAACCCCCAAACCAGATTTCATTTCCCTCAATAGATGAAGAAATCCCGATGTCATTGAGTACTCGATCAAAATTTGCCGTGACCTGCGAATACCGGTCACCCCGCCAGAGCGACAAACCAAGATGTTCTTGAGAGGAGCCGTATTCGGTCACAAACCAGCAGTTTTTGTTGTCATCGACCTCCCAAATCACCGTTGCATATTCGCCCGCATCGATTACATTTGATAGGGCTGTATCTGGTTCGAATACCTTCCTTTCTTCATTCCAACAGTAATTGCTATCGAGGTCGGTGGGAACGAAATATAAATGACCATTGATTGCATAGATTGATCCTCTTTTAGCTGGCAATTGTTGCAGTGAATCAATTTTGACTAACCGGGGATTATGCCAATCAAAGAAATCTTCCGGTCGATCAAACTCAACTTTCCACAATTCGGTCCAGTCGGTATCCAACCATATCTCAGTAGGGCTCATTTCGATGACCCCCCTGGTTCGCGAGGTGAAATCTGGCATGATTTCCTTTTTTGACCAGCCGTGATCGGTGAGGGCAAGTAAAAAGATTCCATTTGAACGATACACGTAAATCCGGTTTGGCTCCAGCTCGGAAATCTTAAACCCGGGTACCACACCTGGCACTATTAGATCCCGCGATTCATTTGAAGTCATGGCATACAAACCATACTCTGTAGCGATCAAAAGATAACCGCCCAGGGTGTCAATCTGCCAGATCTTCTGATTTACGCCTGGCACTTTTTTAAAGTAAGTCTTTGATTTTTCTTGTTGTAGGCGCCACAATCCAACATCGGAGGCTACGTATAAATCTCCATCGAACCGGGTGAAGCCATTAAATTCTATCTCTCCCGAATTAAAATTAAAAATCCGGGTCGGGGCGGGATATTCCAAAAGAGCAAGACCTATATCCAGGGCCACCCAAATATCATGGTTAGCATCGCGATAAAATTCTCTAATAGTCAGACTATTTAATTTTGCCGCTTGATCAAAAATTAATTGGACCTTACCCTTTCTATCAATATGTACGATTCCTCCACTGACCGTGCCGATCAGAAACCCATCTTCATCCAAAGAAAAGGCACTGTATATTTTATGTTGACTGAGATAAGCTTGTGCGTCCGTCGAAAAATAAGTAAACTTATTTCCATCATAAAGCCATAGCGAATCACCACCGTTCAGCAGGATTTGATTGGCCGAATACGGCAACATGAAATGAATGAAGGCAGGTCCGAATTGCTGACTACCGGAGATCATTTCCCATTCATCGCCCTCTAACCGGGAAATTCCCTTGTAATGTTCTTTAAGATATAATGATCCATCAATTTCGAATAACTCCCCCAGGGAGCGAGGACCTTTTTTCCAAACTTTGACGGGCTGGTTGGGTTGATAACAAAAAACAGCTTCGCTGGTCTGAAAATAGACTGCACCATTCAGACATATGGTGGCAAAGACCCGCGTGATTTCAATCGAGTCTTCCAGAGATGCACTCAAATCTACATAGTGCAATTTACCGATTGAATCAAATAAAATCTTGCCGAAATGACCGTAGGCTCCTAAGTAAATTTGACCACTGCTGTCGCGATCCAGGGACTGGACCATGGTCTCCCCGGGCATCCTCACCAAATCCCAATTTAAACCGTTGTAAATCAACAGTCCATCACCGTTGGCAAAGTACATGATTCCCTTGTCATCCTGTACAACATCCCAATTTTGCTTGTGGGCACGATATTGTTCCGGACCATAGTGAAAAATATAAGGATAGCCAAAGACCTCATTAGGATTCTGAGCTTGCAGATCACTAATGATCAGCATGACTATTGCCAAATAGCTCGCGCATCTCAACAACCCCACACGGTAAGGATGATTCTGGAACATATTTGTCAAGCAGAGGATGCCTCTTTCACTAAAATTAGATATTAAAATTCAATTGCTGCAGGGATTTTTAGGATGCCTGGCTCATAAGCCCGACGTATCATGCCAGCGGTATTTGCAGCATTCAATTTTTCCATAATGTGCTTGCGATGACTGTGTATCGT
>JABDLW010000600.1 GCA_013001805.1 Saprospiraceae bacterium
GGGTTATTTGGGTAATAAAAATTAATGAAACGCCATTTGACCAGTACAAAGACCTAAAAATTCGAGCCTATGAGCTTATTTTACCGGTCAAAAGCCAACTGGATCCATTTCAGAAAATACCAATAAAATACTTCGAGCCTTCGGGCCTTCGTGGCTAATCCCTTTTTTAATTTCCTTCTCCACCACGAGCTTTTACCGGCAGATTATGCTTCTGTCATTGGGTTAACTTCTCACTATTTGTTGCTGGCTTCTTCACTTGATGGTAACTGGTCTTTTATTTTTTGATACACCTTCATGAGATGGATAAATTCCGTCCGGTAACCGAAGGTATCTTTTCCCTTGCTACCCTGCGCCAATAGCAACATATTTTCCAAGGTTGCATGTTGTTTGAACTCAGAATCGCGCAATAACATACCAAATCCAGCGACTGCTGATGCCCATTTATAATTTTCCGACTGGGACTTTTGATCCACTATTGCTTTAACCGGCTGCGACATTAATTTGCTGGCTGAACCATCAGGATCTTTATATCTGAGCTTAAGGTAGGCTAGTTCATCGCCAAAAGACACTTCAGTCTCTGTGGTCGTATTCGTGTATCGTTTATCTGATACTGTCAGCCAATGACTCTCGATCCCGGCGGGGATAATCTCATATAAAGCGGTCATAGTATGACCCATCCCCAGCTCCCCTGCGTCCTTCTTATCATCGGTAAAATCACGGTTTTCCAACTTTCTGTTTTCGTAACCCACCAGGCGGTATCCGGCTACTTTGGCTGGATTAAATTCGATTTGAATTTTTACATCTTTGGCGACGGTAAACAGGCTGCCTCCGAATTCATTAACAAAAACTTTTTTCGCCTCGGTGAGATTGTCAATGTAATTGTGGTTGCCATTTCCATGATCCGCTAACTTCTGCATTTTATTATCCTTATAGTTCCCCATTCCAAAACCTAAAACCGAGAGAAATACACCACTCTCACGTTCTCTTTCAATGAGTCGAACCAAGTCCCCATCGCTACTGACTCCCACATTAAAATCACCATCGGTAGCCAATATGACCCGATTATTTCCACCCTCAATAAAATATTTCTTTGCTATGGCATAGGCTGACAATATTCCACCAGCACCAGCAGTCGAACCTCCGGCCTGAAGCTCTTCTAAAACTCCTATAATTTCGGTTTTGTACCGGCCGGATTTTCCCTCCAGGACAACGGCACTGGAGCCAGCATAAGTGACGATGCTCACATGATCCTGGGGTCGCAGTTCACCGACTAATAATCGAAATGAGGAAATAAGCAGTGGCAATTTATTTTCGGCATACATACTCCCGGAAACGTCAAGTAGAAATACCAGATTAGCAGCGGGTAAATTTTCGAGAGCAAGCTTCTCACTTTGCAATCCAATATGTAACAATTGGTGTTCCGGCTGCCAGGGACACATTCCCACCTCAGTATACATAACCACGGGATGATCAGAGAGCGGCTGTGGATAGGAATAATCAAAATAATTGATCATTTCCTCGATTCGAATGGCATCTGGTGGCGGAGCCGATCCCTGCAATATAAAGCGGCGCATGTTGCTGTAGCTAGCCCGGTCGACATCAATCGAGAATGTTGATGTCGCTTGATCCATCGTCGATACAAAGTTGTTTTCCTCTATGAAATCATAATCTTCAGTATTCCAACCGGGTGGCGCATATGGTGTCGGTATTCCATGATAAACTCCCGTTGTCGAACCCCGGACCTTTCTCACTGAAGTGTGGTGCAATAGTATCTGATCGCCAACCTCTGACTCGTTGGCTACGTTTTCATTCTCACCAGATTTTTGGGTAAGTTGGACATTCAGGTCTTTTTTATTTCCTACTTCTATTCTTTTTGAAATATATCCTGCATAAGAAAAAATGAGTACTCCTTCTTGTGGCTCCAAACGCAATTCGTAATGACCCTTTTGATTGGTGACCCCGCTTTTCTGCGACCCCACGACCTGAATATCTACACCCACCAACACCTGGCCGTTAACTGCATCGGTCACCACGCCACTAACCAACCGGTCCTGCGTTTCAGATAATGTGAGGCTGTAAAATATCAGAGCTGCGAGAAGGACAAGCATTGACTGTTTCATAAACTTTTTTCTTCTTTGATGCATCTGGTGCCATAAAATGCATAAAGTAAGTCCTCTTTTTTTAATGCCTGGTTCTTTTGCAAAATCAACCTTGACGGAAATAACTTCCAACTCGATAATGGATGAATAAGAGAGCTATGAGCAATCCATGGATCCATTAACAGTTGTTTTCGCCGCATGTGAAATCGGACTCCATTCAACGGGTTAGGGTTATACATTATACATCCGTTATTTCCTAAGAATGCATCTTATGTCTGTGTGGTAGACCTGAACAAAGTAGTTTGTCGTAGATGCAACAAAGACAAACCCCCTTTTTCTCTATTTTTGACCTCGAATGTTTATAAAGCAGCAGTTAGATGACTCCAGGACAGATCAGCAGCTGATTCAACACTATCAGGCAACCAATGATCTGGAAGTGCTTAGTGCGCTCTATCAACGCTATCTTGAAATAGTTTATGGTGTCTGTCTTAAATACTTGCGTGATCCGGAAACCAGCAGGGATGCGGTGATGGACATCTTCGAGATCTTGATCCGGAAAGTCAAAAGTCATCAAATAGACGTGTTTAAAAGCTGGTTGTATGTGGTGGTTAAGAACCATTGCTTGCAGATCTTAAGAAAGAATAAGCGTTCACTCACGCAAGTAGATTTTGACATCAGTGTGTATTCTGATGATTTTTTGCATCATGATATTAGTTTTGATTTTGCAGAAGACCATCAGGACCTTTATGAATGTCTCAAAAAGCTCCCTGATCAACAACGCAGTAGCATCGAGTTGTTTTATCTGGAAAAGAAATCATACAGTGAAGTTGCCAATATTCTGAAACTGGAAAAAGATCAGATACGTTCAAATATCCAAAACGGGAGGAGAAATCTAAAAATATGTATGCTTAAAAAAGCGGATCGTGCTAAGTGAAAATGATATAAAAACCTTAATGCGCAAATTGGCAGAGGGCAGTGCCAACGAAGACGAGCGAAATCTGCTGCAACAGGCCGCGCAGGAAGACCCGTTCCTGGCCGAGGCACTGGAAGGCTATAACGTTCTCGAGGGTGATCACAGTAAATACCTCAATGAAGTAGAGGAGAGGCTAAGCCAACGGACTAAAAGGCAAATCAGAGGAGGCAAGAACAGCATCACCCGCTGGCAAATGGCAGCAGCTATAGCACTGCTGATGGCTGTGGCGGGATGGATGATCATTGGAAATTTGGAAAGTTCAGATTCCTCTCTGGCCAGGCAACAGCCTGAATTCCGCAGCATGACGGAAAACACGACATCTCCTGAACCGGACCAAACTGCAGAAATGGACGGCGGAGAGCTGGCTTTATTGCAAGAAGAAGATGCTGAGGAGTCTGGTATTTCTTTCTCAGAAAAATCATCGGAGCCAGCGGTCAGCGGCCCTCCAGGCACCATTGCATTGAGTGCGCCAGCTCCTGAGCAGGAAGAGATCACCCGGACCAGCGTTCGGAAGGCAAATGATCAGTCGCGGTTTACTAAATCAGAAAGTTCAGATAAAATCACGGGGGAAGCTGCCGGGCTAGCCGGTGAGGTAACGGTAGTGAAAGAAGAGCATGTTGAGTCGGCTGATGTTGATCCGGTTCCGGAGATCAAACAACAGGCAGCGCCATTGGGAGGATTAGTGTTAAGGGGAAAAGTCCTTGATGAGAGCGGTGAGCCCTTGATTGGGGCAACGGTCAAAGTCTTAGCCTCTAATACAAATCATGTCACTGATAGAGAGGGCCGGTTTGAGATCCGGAAAAATGACCTGGAGAATGGAATAGAAGTGTCCTATGCAGGCTATGATGCTAAGAAAGTCACTAATGTCGATGCCACACAGTTAGAGTCCATAATACTCACAGAAGATGACAATGCATCAGATGAAATCCAGTTAGTAGGAGTCTTCGAGACTCGCACCAAAAACAGTTTAAAACAACGTGCAGCCAGTGCAGATGTTGATGATGAGGCCACCCAAACTCAGCCTAAACCAGGTTGGAAAAAATATAACCGTTATATTTTGCAGAATTTGAAAAAACCAACAGCGGCAATTAACCGTAATATTCAAGGTACGGT
>JABDLW010000640.1 GCA_013001805.1 Saprospiraceae bacterium
TGTTTTTACCATGAATGGGGTTGATATAGGTACCCTTTATATAAATGTTGAGTAAATTGTCATTTATTTTACTGTCATTGGTTCATCTTGGGAAGTTGGAGGTGATGTATTGGTCAGCATAAAACATGCCGTGAATTCGAGGTGGATTTAATTGCAGGAAATCACTCCAACATTGTCAAATGGCTCATTGACAAGCAGCACCTCGGGGTCTACATGCCATCTTGTCTACCGATTTATTTTAACACTAGGAACCCAGATTATCAACGGAATAAAAAATTGAGTCGGCAAGTCGTTTGGGTCAATTCACATGAAAAAATATTTTGTAATATTATTCAGCACTATTAGTTATCAGAAAATTGAGAGTTTATGCATGTCAGAATTTTATACTGGACTGTTTCACTGCTGGCATTTATTGTAATGGGTTGTGTCGGCAATTCCAATCAGGAAGGTGATCTTAAGGAAAAGGTATCAATGGACTATGCGATTGCCTACAATGTCCTGACGGATAGCCAAAACGACAACTACGAAGTTTTTACCATGAATCTGGATGGTAGCGGTAAAAGAAATATCACCAATAGCTCCGGAGTGGAGTGGACTTATTTTTCCCATCAGGACCGGGTGTATTTTATATCTGATAAAGACACGTGCCGGCGATGTTTTTTTCTTTATTGCACAAATTATCAAGGCCGGGAAATTAAAAAGATTTCCAACATACGACTGGCAGATAGTTGGATGAGTGCTCATGATAGTGTCTTAATTGTGGTGCCGTACCGAAGTATTGATTCAGCGTTTTACATCATTGGTTTATCTGGAGATATTCTTGTCAGCTTATATACGGGGCTACCCTATAGTGCTGATCCTCTATTTGTGAATGACGGTCGTCAGATTGTCTTCAGAGGAGGATTAACGAAATCAAAATTAATTGAGGGGTTTAATGAAGCACTTTATATTATCGGTCGAGATGGGAAAAACCGAAAACAATTGACGCATTATCCACCAAGTGATACAACAGCGACAAAATTCGACTACCTAGCCGGGACCCCCAGGCTACATCCAATTGAGGGCTTTATTTCATATCAAAGTTTTCAAAAAGGAAAGTACAGTCTATTTGCCGTTAGCCTTGATGGGAGCAAGCAATGGAAACTTACTGAAAATAGTGAAAATGAGGGATGGCATGATTGGAGCCAGGATGGTAAATGGCTCGCCATCGAATTGTTTGATGCAGATCAGACGCAATTTCACATTGGTTTGATGAATTGGAAGACCCGGGAATTGAACATTTTGACGGATACTACTTATCAGTATCAACAAAGCCCGAATTTTGTGTTGAAATGATTTCGATATCGTTTCTTGGGGAATAAGGAGTATGGGTCGTGGAAGCGGATTGAATGGAAGGGTTCTGAGTAAAGTAAACTTTGAGAGAATCTTTTAGATGCCATCTTTTTCCTATATTAAATTGCTATTTTTTTTTGCGTTATTTAATCTGTAGCAACTGAAAACTATGAGTCTGGAAATAATCGGAGTCGGTTTTGGTCGTACCGGCACGCATTCATTCAAACTTGCACTTGAACATTTGGGATATCCTTGTTATCATATGGAGGACCTTATCCGGAATCCCGATGATTTATCGTACTGGATCGATGCAAAGGCTGGCCGTGAGGTGCGGTGGGATGAATTATTCAGTGGTTATCGCGCCGTGTGTGATTTTCCCGCAAATCTCCATTATGAATCATACATGAAATTATATCCGGAAGCCAGATTTGTCCTGACCACCCGGGATCCGGAGAGCTGGCACAAGAGTTTCGGCGATACGATTATTCGACAATCAAATCCATCATTTAAAAAAATATTAGCCACATCCATCCGGCTTCCATTTGATGCCCGTTTGCGAAAGCGATTAAAAGTATTCAAATTTGCCGGGCAGAACCTGAAGGAGTTTTTCAAAGGAGATTTCTATAATGAGAAACGGGAAGCAATCCAGTTTTTTAAAGACTGGAATGCTAAAATCAAACGCACCATTCCACGAGATAAATTATTGGAGTTTAATGTAAAAGATGGCTGGGGTCCGTTATGTCAGTTTCTCGGGCACGAAACTCCTTCGGTCCCTTTTCCCAGATCAAATTCGACCAGTGAATTTAATGCAAGAGCCCTTTGATGGATTTGCCGAAATCAAGATTTGCATAAAGAGATTAGCTCGGGCTTTATGAATCATTGAGACGGTTAATGATTATGCTTGAAATGTTCGTGTGAAATGAGATCTTGAATCTCTTTTGTGTCGTCTTATTAACCGGCTAACTAAAAATTGTATATTTAGGACGACCTCTTTTTTACAACACAACTCAAACATGATCAGATGAAAAAAGTTCTTAAAATTTTGGGCTATGGTATTCTTGTCATAGTCCTTCTACTTAGTATTGGCTTTGTGTACATCAATACAAGCGGTATTCCCACCTACGAAGTCGAGGAGATCCAGTTCACTTTGAACAGCAGTCCTGAGGCCATTGAGAGAGGTGAGAAATTGGTGTCGATGCTGTGTGCAGCATGTCACTTGAATAACGAAACGAAGAAACTAACCGGAAAAAGAATGTTCGATGCTCCGGCGGAATTTGGAGTCATATATTCCCAAAATATAACGCAGGATAAAACGTACGGAATTGGAGATTGGACTGATGGTGAGATTGTTTACTTACTGAGGACGGGAATAAAAAGGGATGGAAAATACAGTCCACCCTACATGGCGAAATTGCCAAACATGGCGGATGATGACATCAATGCTATAATTTCCTTTTTGAGATCTGACGATCCCCTCGTTGCTGCCGATCCGACTCCGGATATGCCACCAGAACCATCCTTCCTGACGAAGTTTCTTTGCCGGGTCGCATTTAAACCATTTCCCATGCCGACTGGCTCCATAAGCCTTCCAGATACCAATGATGCTTTGGAGTTGGGAGAATATTTAGCACATAATTTAGATTGTTTTTCTTGTCATTCGGCAGATTTTAAAACAGTGGATTATTTGAATCCAACTCAAAGTGTGGGCTACTTTGGAGGTGGAAACAAACCCCTGGATGAGCAGGGCAGGGTAAAACCCACCCCAAACCTGACTCCGGATAAGGAGACGGGTATTGGCGACTGGACAAAGGAAGACTTTATCAAAGCGGTAAAATTTGGCTATAAAGAAGGCGAAAAAACACTAGGCTATCCCATGTTACCGTATGCCCAACTTTCGGAAAGAGAAGCCGGAGCGATCTTTGATTATCTGAAGACGATCCCACCGATAAAAAATAAAGTTGAGCGAATGGTATATGATTAATAAATAAATAATAAGGTCGGCATACGATTTTGACAAGCTGATTGGTAGCTAATTATTAAAATACGCTAAAAACCCGGTTTCGCATGTACCTTTAAAGCACCAGTTTTTTCTCCCGGCATTTCACCGCGACCTACCTGATTAAATGCCGGCACATGGGGTAAGAGGTCGCCACTTGACCGGTCAAATCCATCCGGTGTGAGTTGCTCCGGGACATTGTCTTTTGTTTCTGCTGTCCATTTTTGCAAATGCATACGGTATTCGACGAGTGTATCATGCAATTCAGGTTTGGAAGCCAGGTTAATGATTTGCAGTGGATCTTGCCTGACATCAAATAATTCTTCCCTGGGTCTGGGGCTCATAAAGATGTCCACCTGTGCTGCTGAAAGTTGACCTCTTTGTCTAAGAGAATCCAGCATTTTCTGTGAATCGCTTCTTTTCGAATCAGCCGGACCTCCATTGGGAAGGTTCGGTCGATGGTTGCGTACATAAAGATATCTTTTGGACCTTACCATCCGTTCGTGGGCTTCAAAGTCATGCCAGTTGTGCTCGGAATAAACCAATTTTCGGAATTCCTGATCCGGATTTGTAAAAAGTGCCCGAAAACTTTTACCCTGAAAAGGCGCGTATGGAGGTAGACCCGCCATGTCGATTATTGTAGGAGCCAAATCGACCGCACTAACCAGGCTTTCGCATATATGACCACCTTGGATTTGCCCTGGCCACTTGACGATGAGGGGTGCTTGCATTCCACTATCATACACCCGGGTTTTCGCGCGGGGAAATGGCATGCCATTATCTGATGTCACGATAATAACTGTATTATCAGCAACACCTTGACGCTCCAATTCCTGAACTACTGCACCGGTGTAATAATCCCATCGGCTGATTTCGTGATGATAAGAAGCCAGATCTTCTCGTGTCCGTTGATCATCGGAAAGAAAAGGGGGTACTTCAATTTTGTCCGGATCTGGAGTCACTCCGTAACCATCAATTTGCCAATCCCGATGTGCATCTATCGCGGCAAACCAGGCAAAAAAGGGCTGGTTCTTCGGGCGTTCCTCCAAACATTGCACCCAGCGTTCTTCTGCGCCGACTCCCCCATCTTTTTGACCATAGGCATGGTCGAAACATCGTAAAGCAGCTTCACCAAAATGTGTTTTTCCTGCCTGTACGGTGTAGTAGCCTATATCCTTCAGCAATAAAGGAAATGGAATCTGGCTTTCTGGCAGCGGAGTGTGTAGCTCGGCAGCACCGCTGTTATGCGGATATCGTCCACTGATCATACTGCAACGACTGGGACTACATGAACTGGCGGTGAGGAAAGCATTAGTAAACCGCATTCCTTCGGCAGCTATCTTATCAATATTTGGAGTATGTGCTACTTCACTACCGTAGCATCCCAGGTCATTCCATCCAACATCGTCTGCAATAATGAAAACGATATTAGGTTGGTCAGGTTGGGCTTGTAGCATGGAGGATGCAGATCCCAATACCAGGATGGTCAATTCCAGCGTGAGAAAGAGATGTCGAAAAATGATATTACTATTGCTTATGCCCATTGTT
>JABDLW010000644.1 GCA_013001805.1 Saprospiraceae bacterium
GTGTACCAGTAGATGGACACATTAGTTATGTTGAGAAATTTTAATATTGCTGGGATTCAAGCTCGGCCCTGACATTCATCGTCAGGGGCGCCAAACGTAGGCATAGCCATTGCTAAGTCGAGGCTTGGTAACGTAGAAGATCACAAAAAGATATTAAAATTACCAGCAATAATTGATGTGTTCGTCTACCAGTCACCCCCTGGGAAAATACTTCTTCCAGGTGATCCGGCGGAAACGTCCCGGTCTCAGATCAATGTCCATCTTTTTACCCTGGTAAAGCAAAGTTGTCTCGCCACCCTTTTCAGATTTGACCGTTACCGCACTCAGATTTCCGTTTTCCCATTCAAGATCTACGACAAATCCACCCCGGGCGCAGAGACCACGGACTACCCCCTCTGGCCATGCATCCGGCAATGCTGGTAAAAGATGAATTTCATTTTCCGAAGACTGTAAAAGCATTTCGGCAACTCCGGCAGTACCGCCAAAATTTCCATCGATCTGAAAAGGAGGATGAGCATCCCACAGGTTGGGATAAGTACCTCCCCCTTGAGCATAGTTGACCTTTCCATCGGGTTCTACATATTTCAGCAAAGTACGGTACATTGCGTAAGCATGATTTCCATCCCAAAGCCGTGCCCATAGATTGATACGCCAGCCTTTCGACCATCCGGTAGATTCGTCGCCTTTCAGTTCCAGAGTTCTTTTGGCTGCTGCAGCCAAATCTGGTGTTTTTTCGGGTGTAATGTGGTGCCCCGGATATAAGCCAAAAAGATGGGATTGGTGCCGGTGCGTAGGTTCATGATCTTCCCAGTCTTCGTACCACTCCTGTAAATTGCCCTTTTTTCCCACCTGATACGGATAAAGACGGTCAAGCACCGAGCTCAATCCATTCTTAAATTCCTCATCTACCTGTAAAATTTCTGCTGCTTTAATGCATTGCCGGAAACACTCCCGGATCATCGCCAGATCGGCAGTTCCTCCGGCTAGCGTAGCCCCCACATACCCATCCGGGGTAACGAACAGGTTTTCTGGCGAAGTGGAAGGCGATGTGATTAAGTTACCGTTTTCATTCTCGGTCAACCAGTCCAGGCAGAATTTGGCTGCCCCATACATGATCGGATAAGCAAAGTCTTTCAGGTAATTCAAATCCTGATTATAGACAAAGTGCTCCCACAAATGCGTACTGAGCCAGGCTCCTGCCATATTCCAGTTGGCCCAGGAGGGATGCCCCTGGCCAAAGTCTCCTACCGGATTACTCATGGCCCAGATGTCGGAATTATGTGCTGCGGCCCATCCACCCACTCCATAAAAGGTCTCCGCGGTTATTTTTCCGGTTTGTGAGAGATTTTCAATAAATGATAGCAATGGTCTGTGCAACTCACTGAGATTAGTGACCTCGGCCGGCCAGTAATTTTCTTCCAAATTGATGTTCATGGTGTAATTACTGCTCCAGGGCGGGCGCAAATAAGGATTCCAAATACCCTGTAAATTGGCTGGCACACCGTCGGTACGCGAACTGCTGATTAACAAATAGCGTCCGAATTGAAAGTAGAGTACTTCCAGCTTTTTATCCTCTCCCCCTTTTGCATAACGCTGCAAACGCTGATCCGTAGGGAGATCCGGTGCCTGGCTTTCGCCCAATGAAAATTGTACCCGGTTAAAAAAATAATGAAAATCCCGAATATGATCTTCTCTGATTTTTAGATAAGTCTTAGCGCTGGCATTTCTTAATTGGGTATAAGCTTCTTTGCGTTGATCCTTTCCTTCCGTTGCAGGATTTTTGTCAAACCCATTAAAACTGGTGGCAATTGAAATCAAAATAACGGCCCCGGTACCTCCGCGTATCCCGACCGATTGGTCAGAACTGACCAGAACTCCACCTTCCGGTATGATCTTAAAAAAAGTAGTGAACTGAGTGCCTTTACCTTCCTTAAAAATCACGGCATTGGGCATATCTCCACGGTAACTCGGTTCAGCATGTACTGGAGCATATCCTTTTACTTCCAGCACATTATAATTATCAATGAGTTGATATTTTAATAAACTTCGGAAGTGGATATTAAAATCCAGCGCCCCGGCTTCTGATGCCCGCAAGTGAATGGCCATAATTTGATCCGGATATGAGGCCAAATATTCTCGCTCATATTTTACTCCGTTTGCCATATAATTGACCTTAGAAATACCATCTCTGATATCCAGCTCCCGGTAGTAGTCGTGCACGCTGTCCGTGGCGTGCAACATTTCTATGTAGCAGGTTCCTAAAGGTGCATATGACTGGGAAAAAGAACCTTGCATTTTCCGTTGTAAAGAATCCGCCAGCGCAAATTTCTTTTGAGACAAGGCATCTCTGATTTGAGGCACATAAACATGGGCTTCCGGGTTCATATGGGGATCTACTGGTTCTCCCGACCATAATGTAGCATCGTTAAGAAAAATCGAGTCAACTGCTACACCGCCAAAAATCGTAGCACCCAATTTACCATTTCCCAACATCAGTGTTTCTTCAAAAAAACTGGCTGGTTCTTCATACCACAACTTATGATCCGACTGAGAATAAGATGGACCGGAGCCGAAGAGAGATGCCAGGAAAATCAGGCACGGAACGGTTTTCTGTAACCCCGGAAAAACAAAAGCAAAAGAATTTCTCATGTGCAGCTGGATCAGTGTTTCGCCAAAAAAAAACAAATATAAGAAATCCTTTATGTGTTATTCATGAATGACGAATGAGGAATGGGGAATGACGAATGGGGAATGGGGAATCGAAGATCGAGACCGATTGAAATGAGCGTCTCGATGACGAATGGGGAATGATGAATTGAAGATGATAACTGCAACAATCGGAATACTGGGTGCCCCCACTCGGGATACATGGTAATCTGCACATGAAAGCAACCACCGAAAAACTTGAATAAAAGTAAATAATAATTTACCTTTTGAACTGTGAAATGCTCTCAATTCATCCTAATCCTAAAGAAAGATGGATGGTATGCGGTATCACAAACGGGCTCACATATCAAGATGAAGCATTCGACGAAGAAGGGTCTGCTCATCGTACCAAATCATGGCAGTAGTGAAGTAGGTAAAATCGAGACAAAGGAAATTGGCTGGATTATCAAAGAAGTGATCATGAAATTTAGATTTATCATTGAAAGAACAAGAACAGGTTACTCCGCCTATGAACAAAAACATCCAATTTTTACTACTGGAGATACTATACTGGAACTTCAAATGCATGCGCTGGAAGCAGCAAATCTATATTTAGAAGATGAGGGGAAACGAGTAACCCGAGCTCATTTGGATTTCGAGATCGATTTTAAACAGTTCTTCGAATTTTACAAAGTCATTAATTCGAAACATTTAGCTCAGCGAATTGGAATGAATGAATCCCTACTGTCACAGTATGTGACTGGTAAGAAGAAACCTTCCAAGAAACAAGTTGAGAGGATTATCGATGGTCTACATGAAATCGGTAAAGAACTAATGGAGATAAATCTGGTGTAAATAAGATACGCTGGTACTAACTTGAATGATTACCAGATCTTTCGCTATCGCTGTCGCGAGGTGCAGTAGCTAATGCTAATCATCATTATATCTGGTATATTAGCATATATGAAATTTCATCGTGGATTACTCCCCAATCTCGGAATGAGCTCAATATTACTTGCACTGGTCTTAGGTCTGCCAGCATGCAGTGAGACTGCCAGGAAGCCGGCTACGGAAAGTCCACTTGAGCAAGTCCGGCTAATCCTCGAGGCTGAGGAATTACTTGGCATGGAGCCAGTCACCGTCACCGCCTCACGCTGCGAACGGAGTGCAGGTGATATCCATTGCTTTTATTCGGAAGGGGATTATTGGTGGCCCGATACGATCAGTCCCGACGGTCCTTACATCAGAAGGGATGGCATGACCAATCCCGGAAACTTTGTCGACCATCGTCAGGCCATGCGGTCATTCAGCAGCGATGTGGCGGCACTTACTGCGGCCTTCAAATTGACCGATGACGAGCGCTATGCAGCACATGCTGTTAAACATCTCAGAGCCTGGTTTGTAGATGCGGCGACATTCATGCGCCCACATCTTCTGTACAGCCAGGCCATTAAAGGAAGGGATACCGGAAGATACATTGGGGTCATTGATGGAATTCATTTAATAGAAGTGTCAAGGTCCATTCAGGTATTAACTGAAAAAGGCTACTTGAAAGGACAGAAGTTGGATGATATCAAAACCTGGTTTGATCAATATCTAAATT
>JABDLW010000657.1 GCA_013001805.1 Saprospiraceae bacterium
GGAATGGATCGTGTGAGTCTCCCACAGTTATTCCGGTTGAAGCGGCCAGGCAACGTTGACCGGCACATCCAAAGGCCGAGTCAGCCGTAATCTTGACCGTCGTTTCCAGATCTGCATCCGGCATGATCACGATCGGATTTTTAGCTCCTCCCTGACATTGGGCTCTTTTGCCATGGGCAGTGGCCCGGCCATAAACGTACCTGGCGACGGGAGTAGAGCCCACAAAACTCACCGCTTTTACATGCCGATGGTCCAAAAGTGCATCCACCACTTCTTTGTTGCCGTGTATCATCTGCACTACACCTGCGGGCAGTCCGGTCTGATCAAGCAATTCCATGATTTTTTGAGCTGTGAGGGGCACTTTTTCCGAAGGCTTCAGGATAAAGCAATTTCCCGTGGCTACCGCATAAGGAAGAAACCAGAGCGGGATCATAGCAGGAAAATTAAAAGGGGTAATGGCCGTCACTACTCCCAGAGGTTGACGGAAAAGATGTTCGTCAATACCACGGGCAATGTCTTCATTATTATAGCCCTGTATAAGCTTAGGCATTCCACAGGCTACCTCCACATTTTCGATCCCACGCTGCAATTCGCCCTTTGCTTCAGTTAATGTTTTGCCACATTCGAGCGTGATCGTCCGGGCAATTTCTTCCCGATGATCTTCCAAGAGACTTTTAAACTTGAATAAAAATTGAACCCGTTCGGTTACCGGCGTTCTACGCCAACCAGCAAAGGTCCGCGAAGCAATTTCTACCGCCTTGCCCGCTTCCGCGCTTTTACTAACCGGGACCGATCCCAAGGTTTCCATAGTCGCTGGGTTTACAACATCCATCCAGACTGAAGTCGCAGATAATTCCCAATTGCCTCCGATATAATTCGGTATTTTATTCATTTACATGTCATGTGTTTATGCTGGAATTCGAGGGCTAATGTCCATTTTAATAATCATTTCTTTTTGATATTGATATGGCCATTGATCTGTGCGTCTACAATATAGCAAAGGTATTAGTACCATTCACCAGATAAATAAAAATGGAAAAGAGGCTACCTCTTTATACCATGGCAAATAAAATTCAGAATTAAAATTTGAATCAGAAAGTGCTTGAATATATTTAGTGGGTGAGATATAATTTGATAGTTCGCATCACATGTGTCCAAAATAAACCATTTTCGAAAAAAAGGGTGCTCACAATCAATGATTTATGTGCTCAGAAACGGTATGTATCGAATTGTATCCTATACCGACTAAAAGAATGCATTCTGAAGCCAGTATGCGTATTTACTATTGTACTTTTGGCTTGATCCAAAAGTACCAAAAGATCAAGGCTTTCAGGTCTAAGCCTAAAATAGATGTGGAGAACCTAAATTCTAAAAACTCGCCTTTGACTTTAGTACTTTGACCAATGGCCAGCTAATATTAGATCTTTGCTTTATAGCTGGTTTAGCTCAGACAGTTTAGAATTCTTAACGGTTTACCTCATCTATTTCTTAACGGCTTATCCCTTAAGGCCATTAACAGGCCTTCTACAAAGGCCTTTGATAGTTCAGCCGCTTAGCCCTTGATCCTTAGCAGTTTGAGATCGGTTATGGCCCTTTCCGTTGTGGTGCGGGGGTCCTTGAGTGATCCGATGGAATCGGGCGAGGTGCAGTGCACCGAGAGCGGAAGGACCGCGTTCAGCGGGCTGGATAGCAAATGTGTCGCGTTTTAATCAGTAGAAATGTGAGCAGCGAGACTAACACCATACCGTACTGTCACCATGCACAAAGTAAAAGTCCCACAACCTGCGACCTCTTGCAGAGAAGTAGCATTTTAAGAGCTGAAGCAGGGTGCGGGAGCAGGCACTTTAGGAAAGGTGCCCTTTTTGTTCCCTTGACAAACTTGTCATGAGCGGAGCCGAATGGTGAACAGAATAATTATAGCACAACGATATATCTGCTTAGAAACGTTTTGGACAAATGTGAGTTCGTATACTTAATAGTGGAGAATACAAGTCATCTTTATTTGTAATTCTTGTTTCGCCTCCAGCCTGTCCGGCTTGGCCAGCCAGATGGGACGGGGCAAACTTTTGCGGGACAATGAGCTCCCCATCCGAATTCGAGTGTGGCTATTTTCCATAAGGGTCACTCCGAATTGACGACATCTGCTGCGCTAAAAAAATCTTGTTATATCTTTAAGTAATGGCCAACCCTCCGTCGCATGAAAAAACCTGACAGACGTCAAATCCTCAAATCCCTGGCTGGTCTCGGCATTGGCACTTCCGTTCTGGCACCTCTGACCGCAGCATCAGGTGTGGCCCCTAAGTCATCCTTAACCTCGCGCATCACCAGGTATGAAATGATTCCGACCAGGCTGGAGTACTACGAACCGGTCCGTGAAGCATTGATTAAGAGCTTCTCACTGCAGAACCGAATGCAAACTGACTTTCGTCCGATCATAGTTAAAATCTATACAGACGATGGGTTAATGGGTATTTGTAATGCGATGATTCCCGATAAGCATGCTGTCGAAGCCATACTTAAGGGCATGATAGGCCACTCTCCCTGGGAATATTTGATGGACGATTCACTCAAGGGACTTCTGGTTGCCATTTATGATCTGGTAGGCCAGGCTACGGGATTGCCCGTTTCGCGGTTATTTTCCGATAAGCCTAAGAAACGCATTATTCAAACCTGGTGGAGCCAATGTTATCCTCCCGACCTGATGGCAAAGGAGGCCAAGCGAGGTGAAGACCTGGGCTACAAGGTGCATAAGGTTAAGGCAAGACCCTGGGAAGATGTAGTGGAACAAGCAGCAGCAATTTGCGAGGCCGTCAAGAGCGATTTTCGAATTTGGGTGGACGCAAATGCCTGGTGGGGTTCGGTAGGCCGGACCATTCACCTGTGCGAAAAATTAGGACAATTCAGCAACTATTTCGCAATCGAGTCGCCAGTCTCACGGCCAGGGATAGCAAGTTACCGGGCTTTAAAAGGTAAGATTCCGCTGCAAATGAGTGAGCATATAACTGATGATCCCATGCCCTATATCAGTGAAGGGCTGCTCGACTCTTTTGTCGTTGGCGGACCTCTGGGGCGTACTTTTGTACAACGTGCTTTGATGGCAGAGGTCACCAAAATACCCCTGTGGATCGAACACAGCATCGAAGACGGCATTAACCAGGTCTTTCAGGCCCATCAGGCCGCCGCATTTCCCGGGGTGCAATACGCAATCAGCATCACCCACGTGCTGGTAGACGACCTGATGCAGGAGCCGTTTGAGATGAAAAACGGTTTTTATGAAGTGCCAGTTAAGCCAGGCCTTGGTGTCCATCTTGATGACGATGCAGTAGATAAATACCGGATTGGATGAGATTCCGGTTTTAGTTTATGGTGTCAGATTTCATGTGATCTTGAAAGGTCAGCACACTTTTGATTACGATATCCCTTTTTCATCAGGGGCCTGAGAGGGAAGAACAATTATTTATTGCGTAGGGTCGATGAGGATTTATTGACAAGAGAGAATATTTAATCTGACCGTCAAAGGAATATTGCAAATGCAATTTGTCGGGAAAATAAGCTGCCCCTAGGAGTCATTTTCTGACTGCCAATCATCAAATTGGTTGCTTATATCGGTATCTCAGAGATCGAGGTGTACGGATCGGATGATACACTCATCAAATAGCATGCTGGATTGGTTCACTAATCATCTAGAACGGACCCAGCATAGTTGGACCGACTTACTGAAACCGGTAACGCAAAACGACCGTTTTTCGTAACCGTAGACCCTAATTTGATAATTCTGGCTGTTTGTTGATCGATTCCTTAACTTTAGGAAAAGAAGACTCGTCACAATATGGCATCATCACGACGTCTGGCTGCAATTATGTTTACTGACATCGTTGGTTATGCGGCAATGATGCAAGAAAGTGAAGAGCGTGCAACCCTCGTACGGGAGAAACATCGAAATTCATTACGCCGCTGGCATAAGAAATTTCATGGTGAAATTCTACAATATTATGGCGATGGCACGCTGAGTGTTTTTAAAAGTAGTGTAGAAGCAGTGGAGTGTGCAATTGCAATCCAGCGCGAACTACAGCAAGGAACATATGTCCCACTTCGCATCGGTCTGCACGTGGGGGACATTGTTTTCTCTGGTTCCGAAGTTTACGGTGACGGAGTCAATCTAGCGTCACGGGTGGAAAATTTAGGAATACCAGGAGCCATCCTTATCTCAGATAAAATCAATTACGAGATCAAAAATCAGGAAAACATACAGAGCCAAAAAATTGGATATTTCGAGTTTAAGAATATCAAGGAACCGGTCGAGATATTTGCCATTAGTAATTCCGGAATTAAAGTTCCCGTCCGATCCGAACTCAAGGGCAAGATGAAGGAAAAGAAACATACCATTGCTGTCTTACCCTTTATTAATGTCAGTTCCGATCCTGAAAACGAATACTTCAGTGACGGTATATCGGAAGAGATATTAAACGCCTTGGTAAAAATTAAGGACCTTCGAGTCACAGCACGGACTTCATCTTTTTCCTTCAAAGGGAAAAATATCGATGTCAGGGAAATTGGCCAGCAACTGGGTGTGACTCATGTCTTGGAAGGCAGTGTACGGAAGTCAGATAAGCGAGTACGCATCACCGCTCAATTTGTAAGCACTGTAGACGGTTATCATTTATTTTCTCAAACTTACGACCGTACTTTGGAGGACATCTTTGCAGTGCAGGATGAGATCTCGCAGAAGATTCTAAACCTCTTACGCCAGCATTTGGAAGTGGCACAGCGCTATCGACAATTGGTAATCTCACCAACCACAAATATGGAAGCCTATGAGACCTATTTGAAAGGTTTATATTACTTCAATCAATGGGGAAAGGAACCGATGGGTAAGGCAATTCCCTATTTTCAGGATGCTATCGAAATGCAGAATGATTTCGCCCTCCCTCATGCGCAATTGGGACTTTGTTACTTATTTCAGGCCTTGGGAGGAAAAATTAGTTGGCAAAATGCATACGATAAAGCCATCATTCACATTAACCGTACAAAAGAGCTAAATCAGGAAATTCCCGAAGGGTATATGTCGCTCTTTACTTTTAATACTTTTTTTCAATGGGACTGGCAAGCGGCGGTGGAAACGGCTAGGAAAGGATTTGAACTGTTCCCAAATTATGCACCCATCTACGTTGCATTTGGTGCTTTATATTACATCGAAGGTGACCTTTCCACGGCCCTCGAAGCTCATCGGGTGGGACTGCAAATAGATCCTTTATCTGTTCTGATGAATCTTAATATGGGTACAACACTTTTATGGATGGGTCATTATGAACAGGCAGTTGTTTATTTTAATCAGGTATTAGAGATTATTCCAAATCATCGCGCGGCAATGGAATTCAAAGGTTGGACGGCTGCGTTCCAGGGAGAATTAGAGGAAGCACTGACTATTTTCAGGAACTTAAACCCCACAATCGGGCACCGCCTTCACCGCATCACCTGTCTGGGGTGGATTTATTCTAAACTTGGGAAGAATGAAAAGGCGGAGCAGTGCCTTACTACGTTGATAGGCTTGGAAAAGAAAGCCAGGGCGAGAGCGAGTTTCGCCGTTGATTTGGCAATCTTATACACTCGCCTCAATAATTTTGATTTAGCTTTTTATCACTTAGAAAAAGCAATCCAGAACAAGATTGGTGATTCAATGATGTGCAAGAGTGACCCCTGGTTGGCTCCCCTTCGATCAGATTCAAGATTTCAACATATTAAATCATTAGTGGGTAAGGTGCCAGCTATTAGCTTCCAATGACATCAGTTGCTGTCCTCCACCAGCAAATAAGTTGCCTAGATGTCCCTTTTGCAGAACCAGCTCAGCCTGCTTTGCACTGAAACTGTCCAAGAAGGAAGTTATAAGATTACGATCTTTTTATTTGTCACTCTGAAACTATTTTTCTATCCCAAACCACCATTATGGACTGGCGTTGGTGCATTCTGTAACTTTCGATATACCCGGTATATGGTTTTGGTAGTCCAAGTGCCCTATTTTTTATTAAAATGAAGAACATACGTGAATATATTTACAAGTCAGCCGCCAGCTAAGCAACCCCTTTTTCATGGAATCCCCTTAGTATATAATTCTGAATGATAATATAAACCCTATTGTGAATTTCACTTTCGAAATGACATAGTATTAAAACTGCCTACTTTGTGAGAGGAACCAGTACTTTATACGGAACCTTCACCAATACTTTGGGTCGTCCATCAGGAAAATAAATGCTATAAAGAAGTTGAAATCTAAGCGGAGATTTCCTGAAGGCTCTTCTGATTGTTCCCGATAAATTGGGGCTATTAGGAATCTCGGAAACAACTGTCTGTTTTTCACCAGCAATCAAAACTTCATCATCGAGAAAGAAAACCCGACTCCACGGTTTTGACCCTTTCCAATTTGTTAATTCAAAAGCCATATTCACCTGACCGATAGAAGCCCCAGAATACTTGCTATTGCACCTGATATTTCGCCTCCTGGTGGTACAATTGTTATTCTGAACCGTGAGTTTGAGGCGTTGAGAATACCTTGTGGTATAATAATTAGACGGCACCCACTTGCCATTTACTAGGGATTCTACCCCTTCAATAAGCACAGTCATACCTTCGTTATCAATTCTATTTTGCGCAGAAAGATCATTATGGAAAACAATTATGCTGAGTAGACTGAGGATAAGGACTAAGAATAATCTATCAGTCACTAAAAATAAAACGGTAGATCGATCCATTTTCCACATAAATCAGCAGGTTGATAACGTCAAGCAATTCTGAATACTAGGTCACATCTTTTGGATGGCTTGCAATCCATATCTCTGCAACCATTGCTAGAATCCGGCTTCCTTGTCCACCTGGTTTACTAAAGGTTGCCCATTAATATAGCGCCTGACGTTTTCCACAAAAACCGATTGCAGACGCTCCCATGAGTGTTGTGAACGTCCGGAAATGTGGGAGGTAATGGTGACATTTTCAAAGTCCCACAAAGGATGGTCAGCGGGCAGAGGCTCGGGATTTGTGACATCCAGACCAGCACCCGACAGATGCCCTGATTCTAAAGCTGTCAGCAAGGCATCTGTCTGCACGAGTTTCCCTCGGGAGACATTAATAAAATAAGCGCCCTTTTTCATTTTTTGGAACTGTGCGGCTCCAAACATGCCTTCGCTCATTGGCGTATGGGGCGCTGAGCATACCACTACATCTGATTGTTCGAGTAAATTGCTCAACCCTGCTTCGTCAACATAATACAGTTCATCACAAATATCGCCGATTTGCTCCTTGTAAAACCCCTGAATATCAGCCGCCAGTATTCTCATATCCATGGCCCTGGCCCGGCGGGCCACCTGCCGCCCAATTCCACCAAAACCAACGATTCCCATGGTCAGGTCCTTCATCTCAATCTGTTCACCTGACCCACTCCATTTGTGGTGACCCATATTCCTGATTTGCCCACCTATTTTTCTGGTCAGTGAAAACAATAAACCAATGGTATGCTCGGCAATAGCCGGGGCATAGCAGCCTTTGGCATTGGTCAGAATTACATTTGAGTTTTTAAATTTGGGATAAAGCTGGTGTTCTACTCCGGCTGAAACACTTTGAACCCAGCTAAGATTTTCCGTCAGGGCAAAATTTTCCGCACTGATTTGACCAAAGTGAATATTCGCGGTTTTTAAAGCAGCTCTGTAGTCTATATCGTCTAAATCTTTCCTGAGCTCAATTTGGGGAGATAACCCCACCAGATGTTTTTCAAATTTCTCGTCCAACCCTGATGCCATTAGAATTGAGCAGGGCAAACGGGACACCGGTTTATTGATCAGGGGTGTGATACTGTTTTGCACCTTCAAACTTTCTGATACCATTATGGGTGAAGCTGCCAATACAATTCCTCCCGGAAGCGCTTGTTTTAAAAAGCCCCTCCTTGATTCTTCTGAAGATTGTTTCATTATATCCTATGTGTTTTCGATCCCCAAGAAATTTTTAAAGTGTTCCGAGGCACACATCAAGATAATAATTATTTGACAAAGTCAGACCAAAACGTTCCTTTTGTAGCCACTTCCGGGAGGGTTGTCTCCATCGAAGGCAAACTGAGTCGATGGAACAGTAAACCACCGTTATTCGTAACTCCTGACTGAGATTGCTCAATCTTTAGCAGGTTAATCGCTCTTTCATTAAGTTTAAGAAAACTTCTCCCACTCACTATGGTATTAAAACGCCAGGTATCTGCAATCATATTACCGACATTATCGGCTATACCGTGTTGATGGGAAGGGGTCAGGAGGCTGCGTTGGCTGCTTGGGTAGTACTAGAAATTGGCATCGAGTAATTCTTTTCTAATGTTTATCCTCAAGGAATGTATTCGTAGCAGCAAGTCCTCAAAGTAGTTAATGAATATTTGGTGTTTTGCATAGTACATTCCTACTGTATTTTCCATGGATCGGAATTTACTGGACTTAGGATCA
>JABDLW010000672.1 GCA_013001805.1 Saprospiraceae bacterium
CCTGGATACCATGCCACATATCGAAAGATCGATTTTTCCCTGGAATTGGGCCTATTATCAATCGGGAAGATCAGACCAGATTTCGCCCTGGATTGAAGCCTTTATTAATGCCCGGAATTGGTTGGAGAAACACTAATATGAAACTCACAACTTCACAGTGCAAGATGCAGCGACATCCAAATTTTAATCGACCGTGATAACCCGTATCTCAATTATTTAACCTGACAATAAAACCATAAATTCCAATGATCTGGGACGAACTAAGTAGCCCTTTTATTGATTCCCTCAACCGGGATATTCCGGTGATCTTACCTGTTGCTGCCACCGAGCAACATGGACCACATCTACCCTTAGCGACTGACCGGATGATAGGCTGGCATTTCGCCCATAGCTTGCATCTCAAAATCCCGGATCAGGTTCTGATCTTGCCACCCCTGTCAGTCGGCTGCTCTTCCCATCACATGGATTTTCCCGGTACCCTATCGATTAGTCATGATACTTTTGCTGCCTATGTCGAAGAAATAATCGAGTCCCTGGTCGAGCACGAATTTCACAATGTGATCATTCTCAACAGTCATGGTGGAAATCAAGGGATCAGTCAGGTCATCCTGGAACGTGTGGGCCCTGAAATTGATAATCTGGTGGTTGTAACGTGGTGGAAACTCGCTCTGGATGCATTGATGAAAATCACAGAAACGGGGCCGGGAGGAGTGGGACACGCCTGTGAATTTGAGACATCGCTGATGATGTACATCGCTCCAAAGTTAGTAAATGAGAAATTGATTGAAGCGGGTCAAAACCAAAAAACATTCAGATGGGCGGAGGGAGATATGCTAAGAGGAAGCAATGCCAACCTCTATCGAAGTATGTATGAAATGACGCCTAACGGAGTGTTTGGTGACCCTACTAAGGCGAGTGTTAGAAAAGGTGAACAAATATCAAATCTCGTAGTGCAATCTTTGAAGTTCTTGGTTCTGGAACTCTATCAGGAGCTTGATTGAGTTCCTTACCGAGAATCAGGATAAAGCTGAAATCGATTAAACTCGCTCGGAAGCGAATTTCACCTACTCGATAAAAATATAACCTGATTTTTTGCTAACTTAGATGCCATAAAAAAAGCATAAATATCATGGCAAATAAGGACAGTTCAAGAAGAGATTTCGTGAAAAAGTCAGGCTCAGCAGTTCTTGCTAGCACTTTGGGTTTCAATATCTTATCAGCAAAGCCATCAGGCGAGACAGGTAATGGCGATACCTTAAAAGTCGGACTAATAGGTTGTGGCGGTCGTGGAACCGGTGCAGCATTGCAAGCTACCCGGTCAGAGAGCAATGTCATTTTGACTGTCATGGCAGACATCTTCGAGGATACACTGACTGAATCGCACAATGCTTTAATGAAGGAGAACCCGGATAAAATCAAAGTGGATGAAGGCAATCGATTCATTGGCTTCGATGCTTATAAGAAAGTTCTGGAAAGTGATGTCGATGTTGTATTACTCACCACTCCCCCGTCTTTCAGACCCGGTCATCTGCGCGCAGCGATCGAGGCAGGAAAACATGTCTTTTGCGAAAAGCCGGTGGCTGTGGATGCACCTGGTATCAGAAGTGTTATTGAAAGTGCCAGGATGGCCAAATCAAAAGGGCTGGCGTTGATGTCGGGTTTCTGCTGGCGCCATGACATTCCCAAAATCGATACTTATGATAGACTTCTTGATGGTGCCATAGGTGATATACATATGGTTTACAACACCTATAATACCGGTGCCTTATGGTACAAAGAGCCTCAAGCGGGATGGACTGATTTTCAGACTACGATGCGTAATTGGTTGTACTATAATTGGCTATCGGGAGACCACATAGCCGAACAGGCTGTCCATAGTTTAGATCTTATGTCCTGGGCATATGGTGATGTACTGCCCCTGAGTGCAACCGGAACTGGTGGCCGGCAAAGCCGCACCGAAGAAAAATTTGGGAATGTCTACGATCATTTCGCAATTGTATACGATTATCCCGAAGGTAAAAAAGGGTTTCACTTCAGCCGGCAGCAGAAGAATTGTTCGCGAGCTTATGGTCTCGATATTACCGGCAATAAAGGGCGCTGTAATATTCATGTTTCCAATAATCACGAAATTATGGGAAAGAAGAATTGGAAGTGGGAAGATGGTAAGAAAGAACGTGATGACATGTACCAGAATGAGCATAATACACTGTTTGCCTCGATTCGTGCCGGTAATCCTTTCAATGACGGAATACGTATGGCAAATAGTACGATGCTGGCCATATTGGGCCGGATGGTTGCCTATACCGGACAAACAATTACCTGGGACGATGCCATTAATTCCAATGAGACCCTGGGTCCTGAATTGGGTGATTACAGCTGGAACCTTAAATGGCCGATGAAAGAAGTTGCGCAGCCGGGAATAACTAAATTTGCTTAATCTTCTGCTTAACTCTCGAGGATGAATCGAAGAAATTTTCTTCAACATACTGCTATCGCGGCACTGGCAACATCAGGAGGTTCCCTCTTACAGAGTAGGACTCTCGCTCCCCAACCACTGAATAAGAAAAGTCTGAAGTTTGGGATGATTAAGGAAGATATTCCTCTGGTGGAGAAGTTTAAACTTTTGCTTGAACTCGGCTATGATGGTGTAGAGCTGGACAGTCCAAACGATCTTTCAGAAAAGGAGATTTTGCAGGCAAGAGACGAATCTGGCATCATCATTCCCGGAGTTGTCAATTCGATTCATTGGAAGTCGCCCCTCTCTGATCCCGATCCCGAAGTCAGGAAGGTGTGCACCGATTCGATGATTGATGCCTTGCATAAATGTAAACTATATGGTGGCACCACAGTCTTGCTGGTTCCTGCAGTTGTCAATGATCAAGTGTCTTATGGAGATGCCTGGAGTCGATCAGTGGAGGAAATTAAGAAAATCCTACCGGAGGCGCACAAGACCGGAATAAAGATTGCCATCGAAAACGTCTGGAACAACTTCTTGCTTAGCCCGCTGGAAGCAGCTCAGTATGTGGATCAATTTGAAAGTGACCATATTGGATGGTACATGGATATCGGCAATGTGGTAAGATATGGCTGGCCAGAGCATTGGATTAAAGCCCTGGGTAACCGAATCCTCAAAGTTGATGTCAAAGAATATAGCCGCAAGAAGCAACAAGAAGAAGGTATTTGGAAAGGCTTTGATGTGGAAATTGGTGATGGCGATTGTGGTTGGAAAAAGGTTAATGAGGCTTTGACTGAGGTTGGATATTCAGGATGGGGTTCTGCCGAGGTAAGTGGCGGAGATCGCGAGCGGCTTCAGGAAATTTCCA
This sequence comes from Saprospiraceae bacterium, assembly GCA_013001805.1. GTDB lineage: Bacteria > Bacteroidota > Bacteroidia > Chitinophagales > Saprospiraceae > JABDMH01. The sequence goes on from JABDLW010000672.1 coordinate 3,324, forward strand.
CAAGATTGGACCGGGTATTTGCCTTGTAATAAAAAATTGTCGTAATTAAAATGAAAAGTGGGCGATCATTAATCTGATTGCCCTTTTTAGTTTGTCAGAGTGAAATAAAAAATCTCATTCTCCATGCGAAAAGAATCCATCGAGGAACATTATCAGATAAATCAGAAATATATTCCTGAACTTTATTTATTGCAAGTTGAGCTGGTCAAGCTGCAAAAATATATCAGTGAGAATAGGTTGCGAATGCTCATTCTTTTTGAGGGACGGGATACCGCAGGCAAAGGATCAGCTATTTTCCGCTTCACCCAATTTCTTAATCCGAGAGAATACCGGGTTGTCGCACTGGGTAAACCATCGGAGACACAACGGGGTCAGTGGTATTTTCAGCGCTATTTAAAAGAACTTCCCAATGCCGGTGAAATGGTTTTTTTTGACCGGAGCTGGTATAATCGGGGTGTCGTTGAGCCAGTAATGGGATTTTGTTCTGAAACAGAACATCAGCTGTTTATGAAGCAGGTAAATCAGGTGGAAAAATTACTGGTCGATGATGGAATTATGATTATAAAATTTTGGTTCAGCATTGAATCAGAAACCCAGGCCGAGCGGATTAAAGAACGTTTGATGAGTCCATTGAAGCGTTGGAAAGTGAGTCCGGTGGATCTCGCCGCGCAGGAGAAATGGGATGATTTCACGCAACATAAGCTGGAGACTTTTAATCATACTCATACCCGAGAATGTCCCTGGATGATCATCCGCTGTGAAGAGAGGGAATACGCACGTATTCAGGCTATGCGATATGTCCTGTCACTGCTCCCCTATGAAGGGAAATCCGAAGAAATACAAAATCCGGATAATGAAATTATATTTCCGTATATGCCGTATTAGGGCCACCCCCGGCCCCCGCCAGCGGGGGATTTGGGTCCCACT
>JABDLW010000688.1 GCA_013001805.1 Saprospiraceae bacterium
GGTTGTTTCCAGGGACTCCGGTGCTAAAAAGGATACTTCGGATAAAATTCAAACTTACTTTGAGAGCGCATATAACTTTGCCGGGATAGAGCGACTATTGGTTGCGGGCAGGTTGGACCGGGCGTTCGATGTTCTCCTAGAATTTTCTCCTCTCTTTGACCAGGCGGTCTTGATCGTCAATGATGCCAAGTATGGCGGGAGCGGCGGTTGGCTGGCAACCACCTCAGTGCATGTCAATGCACCGGAAATTGCGTTGCATGAAATCGGGCATTCCTTTGCCGGCCTGGCGGATGAATATTGGGCCGGAGAACAATTTGCGTCGGAAAGGCCCAATATGACAAGAGAAAGGGACCCTGACCGGATCGTTTGGAAGAATTGGCTGGGCTATAAAGATGTAGACATATATCCCCACAGCGAAGACCCCACCTGGTTTCGCCCCCATCAAAATTGCAAAATGCGTGTCCTTAATCCGGAGTTTTGTCCAGTCTGTACTGAAACGATTGTAAAACGGATACATGCATTGATCAATCCTGTAACTAGTCATCGGCCCGATAGTTCAGACATGGTCTTAACCATCATCGATTCTATTGCTTTCGCCGTTGAGGTTGTTGGACCGACACCCAATACTATCCATAGCATCTGGAAGATAAACGATCAAATGGTAAGCAGGAATGTATTTGATTTTACCCTGGTTGCGGGTGAAATCAACGATGATCTGCAAGACATAGACTTGAGCATTGTGGATACAACCCTTTTTATTCGTGACACGGTGCATCAGAAGATGCAGACAGTTGTGGTGTCGTGGCAAGTGCAAAAAGAGCAGTTTACAGCAATCAACGATTTCAATGAATTCAAGGGGTTACGGATCTACCCCAATCCTGCAAGTGAAAGATTAATTGTCGAAATTGAAGGTGACGAAACAAATAGTACCAGCCCAAAAAGAATTGAGGTACTGGGAATCAGAGGACAGCGAGTCTACAATGCAAAAATGTGGCAAAATCAACATGTAATTGACATGGGAAAGTTAAAAGGCGGCAGTTATCTTTTGAGAATATCTGACGATGATAAATCTTCTCTCCTTACCATCATAAAGCAATAATGTAGCTTTTCCAATTGAAGGTAAGACTGCCATGGGGTTACCCAGCAAATCAGAGTAATCCCGGAGCCAGCTTGATTGTGAAACGGCAATTTCTGAACCCCACGATCAGTAAGAGCCATTTGAGGCCTTGTCACAGAACATTGGCTTTTGATAAGCCTTGGCAACATCTTGCAGGTTTCTTGAAAAGTCATATCTTTGCGCCACTTTAGAAAGTTCTTTGGTAATGAAGGCGTCAGATCAATTTAATTTACCACTCAAATCCCTGAAAGAAGGAACACGGGTGTTTACATTTAGATTGGATGCTGATTTCTTCCAATCTTTTGAAAATAAGCTGATTGGAGACTGTAATATCAATCAGACAGTGACCGTAGAAAAACGCTCTGATTTGATCATTTTGACTTTCACACATCAGGGTTATGTTTTTACCGATTGTGATCGTTGTCTCGAGCAGATTAAACTTCCGGTGGAAGGTGAGAAGGCTTTCGTAGTAAAGTTTGTCGATGAGCCCCAAGAAGATGAAGACGAAATTCTCTACTTCCTTCATCATGATGAGCGCTACGATATGTCGGTTTTAATCAATGAAGTAGTCACCTTGTCTTTACCTATGGTGAAAATTTATGCCTGCGAAAATGATCCAGATGCTCCCTGTAATCCCGAGGTCTTGAAATATCTCGATCAACAAAATATCGATACTCAATCGTCTCCGGTGTGGGATGCATTGAAAAACTTAAAATTAGAAGACTAATAAAATAAAGTGTTATGGCACATCCTAAGAGTAGAATTTCCAAAGCTCGAAAGAGAAAAAGAAGAACTCATAAAAAGATAACTCCACCAAATGTGGCTATTTGCAAAACAACCGGAGAAGCACATTTGATGCATCGTGCCTATGAGGTCGATGGCAATTTATACTATCGTGGAAAAGTATTAGCCCAGCTTGAGGAAGAAATAGAGTAAGTCAAGCAGGAAAAAATCCGCCATTTTCTGCTGTAACTCTACGGTCTAATTGATACGGAATAACTGGAGGCTCTTTTCTGCACAATGTCAGAAAAGAGTCTTTCAATTTCATTGATGGCACAAGTCTCAAATTCCCCGCTTCAAAAAAACTTAAATGAAGAAAATAATCCAAACTGAAAATGCTCCGGCTCCAGTGGGACCTTATAATCAAGCCATTGCGCTAAATGACACCTTGTATGTTTCAGGTCAAATCGCCATTAATCCCCAGAATGGTCAGTTGGTGCAAGATGACATTGAAGCTGAAACACACCAGGTGATGTCGAATCTCGATGCCATCTTGAGCGAGGCGGGGGCATCATTTGCGGATGTTGTAAAGTGTTCTGTTTTTGTGAAAGACATGAAAATGTATAGTCGTATCAATGCTATCTATGCAATGTATTTCGATGAGCAAACCGCTCCGGCAAGAGAGCTGGTGGAAGTAAGTAATCTTCCCAAATTCGTCAATGTGGAAATCTCATTAATTGCGGATCTATCAAAATAACGATGACTAAAAAGAAGATTCTTTCCTGCATTCAACCTACCGGAAAATTACACCTTGGCCGTTATTTTGGGGCCATCCAGAATTGGGTTGATCTTCAATCCGAATACGACACATTTTATGGCATCGTAAATTATCATGCAATGACGATGCCTTACCAGATTAAAAACCTGATTCCGGCTACATGGGAACTGGCATTTGATTTGATAGCGTGTGGTTTAAAAGCTGAAAACATCTTTATCCAATCTTTGATTCCTGAACATGTGGAGCTCTTCTGGATCTTCAATACTATGACCGGATATGGGGAATTGAAAAAGATGACCCAATTTAAAGATAAAAGTAAGCAGGTAAGTGAAAAGGGCAAGGATGTCTTGATCTCCAGTGGTTTATACACCTATCCTGTTTTACAGGCAGCTGACATCTTAATCTATAAAGCAGACTATGTGCCGGTCGGTAAGGATCAGGAGCAACATCTGGAACTCACGAGAAATATTGCCCAACGATTTAATCATACAGTTGGGAAGGACTTTTTTCGATTACCGGAGCCTTTATTTACTGAAATTCCTAAAGTGATGTCGACGGCAGATCCCAGCCGGAAAATGAGCGCGAGCTTAGGGGAAAAACACCATATTGATCTTTTTGCCACGCCTGACCAAATCACAAAACAAATCAAGTCGGCCGTGACAGATACCGGAGCACCAGCAAAAAAAATGAGCCCGGGGGTAGCAAACCTTTTTCGCCTGCTCAGAGCCAGTGGTGGTAAAGATCAAGCAAATTCCTTACATGAAGATTACGAGAAGGGGATGCTTAAGTATGGTCATTTAAAAGAGCAGGTAGCTCGTGCTTTGCTGGAAATGACAGAGCCCATAAGAGCGCGAAAAAATGAAATCGTGGCGAACAAGAAATCGGTCAAAAATACCATAAAACAGAGTTCTGAGGAGATACGAATAGTAGCTCAGGAGACAATAAGAGAAGTCAAAGATCTGGTCGGCCTGTTGAATGTAAAGTTTTAGGATTTCTCGGTCAAGTTCGAAAATCAAGTTTAAAAGGGTTTTAAATGAAAATCATCTGCATTGGTAGAAACTACGTAGATCACGCGAAAGAGCTTAACAATCCATTGCCTAAGAAGCCAATTATCTTCATGAAGCCTCCCACGGCTCTACTTTTGGATAATAAACCTTTTTACTATCCAGATTTTACCAAGAATTTACATCATGAAGCCGAAATCGTGCTGAAGATCTGTAAAAATGGGAGGCACGTGGAGAAGCAGTTTGCATCTACTTATTATAACGAAATTGGTTTCGGTTTGGATTTCACAGCCAGGGATTTGCAAGATGATCTAAAAGCTAAAGGGCACCCGTGGGAGATTGCCAAAGCATTTGATTTTTCTGCTCCTCTAAGTAAGTTTATTGACATCACCTCCGTGGAGGATCCTCAGAATATCAGATTCGAATTGAAAAAGAATCATAAGGTGGTACAACAGGGATCTACCAAAGACCTTATATTCTCGTTTGATGACTTAATTTGCTATATCTCACAATTCTTTCGGCTGCAAATAGGAGACTACATATTTACCGGCACTCCGGCAGGGGTGGGACCCGTTCAGATAGGAGATGTTC
>JABDLW010000698.1 GCA_013001805.1 Saprospiraceae bacterium
GCTATCCCCTTCATCGTGCTTTATAGGTCGTTGGACCCCCTTGATCTACTGATTGTATTAAACTCGTTGCAAGTGCAACCAATTTTAAATACCTTCGCCGCCGAAATGAAAAATGAAGAAGCAAGAAAGGAACTAATACCGTGGATCGGCAAGACCGGGAAGATGCTGATTGTCTTTCTCAACAACCGGCTGATTGAGCACGGAATAGGCCTGACGGCGAAGCAATGGATTTTGCTCAGTGTACTGCATCGTGGAGATGGTAAACCACAGCAAGAATTGGCATTGATCACCGAAAGAAATAAAGGAACATTGGTGCGGTTAATCAATACTATGGAAGATCTTGACTTAGTAAAGCGCATCGAAGATCAGACTGACCGGCGTGTCAAAAGAATATTTTTGACGGATAGGGGCAGGAAGAAATATGCTAGTGCATTGCCCATAGTAGAACAGGCTTACTCCGAGTTGCAACAAGGATTGTCAATGGCTGAAATAAAACAGTTAATTGGCACGTTGGCTAAGGTCATGGAAAACATAAAAAATCATTCATTTATACATTAGTCTGGAATACCTACGATTTATGCGAAAAGTAATTTTATTCATTTTAGGTCTGGTCATCTTAGGAGGAGCCATTTATGTGGCTAAATCGATGATTGACAATCGTCGAATTCCCGCCCCCAGGGAAAAGAAAATTACCACATCGGTTTTCACCCAAAGAGTGAAGAACACGAACGTTCCAATCACGGTCTCCACGAATGGACTTCTCAGTGCTAAATACCGCCTGGAATTATATAGCGAAGTACAAGGCGTTTTCGAGGAAAGTTCGCGAGATTTCAAACCCGGTACTTACTATCCCAAAGGAAGTACCTTATTACGAATTAACAGTGATGAGCACATGGCAAGTCTACGAGCGCAAAAAAGTGGCTTATTTAATCAAATTGTCTTGCTATTGCCGGACCTAAGATTGGACTACCCCGAATCATTTCCAACCTGGGAAAAATATGTGCAGGAATTTGAGTTGGAAGGTGAACTAAAACCTCTGCCCGAACCACAGACAGAGCGGGAGAAATTATTTATCTCCGGACGTAATATTTACACTCCCTATTATGCGGCCAAAAACCTGCAGGAACGCATGAGAAAATACTTATTAACGGCTCCTTTTAGTGGCGTACTTATTGAAGCTCTTGTGAATAATGGGACCTTGATCCGTGCCGGACAAAAACTCGGGGAATTTATTAATCCCACAGTTTATGAACTTCAGGTGCCTGTCAACACAGCATATTCCGATCTGGTAAAAGTCGGGCAAAGTGTCAATTTGCACAACATTGAAAAAACCAAAGAATGGACAGGAAAAATCATCCGGATTAATAGTCTGGTTGATCAAGCCACGCAAAGTATACAGGTATTTATTCAGGTGTCTGGCAAAGATCTTCGGGAAGGCATGTATTTGGAAGCAGATTTACAGGCCCGGCAAGAATCTGATGCATTTGAGATCGACCGGAAACTGCTGATCGATCAAAATCAACTCTTTTATGTTAGGGATACGATATTAAGAGTAACGGCAATAAATCCAGTGTTTTTTAAAGAAAAATCGGTGGTAGTAAAGGGCCTTGAGGACGACATGCGTATTTTAGCCAGACCTGTTCCTGGGGCCTATGCCGGAATGCCGGTACAAGTGTTAGAGGATATAACTCAAACCAATTAAAAGAAATCATCATGAAAAAAGCGGTTGCCTATTTTATTAAATACCCTGTGGCGGTAAATGTCATAATGATTGCCTTGGTTCTCTTTGGCCTGGCCGGTGTGAGAGCTACGAAGTCTTCTTTTTTTCCGCTAAACGAATCCAATCTAATTACGATTTCAGTGGCCTATCCGGGTGCCTCACCGGAAGAAATGGAAGAAGGCATCGTTTTAAAAATCGAAGATAATTTGCGTGGATTGGTGGGAATCGACCGAGTAACTTCAAGATCTTCCGAAAATAGCGCCGTAATTACAGTGGAGACGCTGGAAGATTATGATATTGATATTATACTGCAGGATGTTAAAAATGCGGTAGACCGGGTACCAACCTTTCCGTCGGGAATGGAACCTCCAGTCATTGCCAAGCAGGAACCGCGTAATGAAGCCATTAGCTTTACGGTTAGCGGTGCCGGAGTTGATTTAAGGACGTTGAAGCAAATTGCCCGTAACATCGAGACCGATCTGCGGGCCATTCCTGGTATTTCTCAGGTGGATGTAAATGGATTTCCTCAGGAAGAAATTGAAATAGCAGTGCGAGAGAAGGATCTGAGAGCTTATAATTTGACGTTCAGTGAAGTAGCACAGGCTGTGGCCAATGCAAACATTCTTACCACCGGTGGAAACATCAAAACCGAAACAGAGGAGTATTTAATCCGGGCCAGTAACAAATCTTATTATGGAGATGAACTTGATTTTATTGTCGTCAGAGCCGAGCCCAATGGGCAAGTCATACGTCTCAAAGATGTTGCCACCGCTACTGATCGCTGGTCAGAAAGTCCCGACCGCCTATATTACAATGGTAATCCAGCCGTGCAAATCAGAGTCCAATCAACCAATAACGAAGATCTGATCGCAAATGCCGACGCCACTTTAGACTATATCGAAAAATTTAATCAGCAGCGGGAAAACGTGCAACTTAATGTGACGCGAGATGCGTCTGTCACCTTAAAACAACGGACTCAATTACTGTTGGAAAATGGGGGTTTGGGGATTTTACTGGTGTTAATTCTTCTTTCGATTTTTCTACGTCCCAGCCTTGCCTTTTGGGTGGCGATCGGCCTGCCGATTTCATTTTTCGGCATGTTTATTTTTGCTCCCTCATTGATTACCATCAACGTACTATCTCTTTTTGGAATGATCATCGTGATTGGGATTTTAGTTGATGATGGAATTGTCATAGGAGAAAACATTTATCAGCACTACGAAAAGGGAAAAACACCGATTCGGGCAGCTATTGATGGAACCCTTGAAGTGACCGCTCCCATCATTTCTGCCATCCTGACCACTATTGTGGCATTTTCGACATTCTTTTTTCTGGATGGGCGTATCGGTGATTTCTTTTCCGAGGTCTCTATTGTGGTTATTATTACGCTGTTGGTTTCGCTGGTGGAGGCACTAATTATTTTACCGTCACATATTGCGCATTCAAATGCAATGAAGAAAGGCGGAAAAAGATTTTTAATTAATCGATTCGGCGATTCCATCATGAATTTTCTGCGCGATAAATTATACTCGCCCAGCTTAAAGTTTATGATGGAAAATAAATTCCTGGGATTTGCTATCCCCCTGGGATTGGTCATCATTGCTGCCGGAGCCATTGGTGGAGGTTTAGTCAGAGTGACATTTTTCCCCTCCATTGCCAGTGACCGGGTACAAATCACACTAAAGATGCCCCAGGGCACCAGTGAGGCCATCACCGATTCTATCATCGGCGTCATCGAAAAGGCGGCATGGGAAACCAATGAGGAGTTTACCGCCATGCAAGTTGGTAATAAACAAGTGGTCGAAAACACCATTAGAAACATTGGTCCTGGAACCGCCAATGCCACATTGGAGATTAACCTACTGCCCGGCGAAGAACGCGACTTTCCATCTGATGATATTGCCAATTCCATTGCTGAAAAGGTGGGTCCAATTTATGGTGTCGAGAGTATTGAATATGGTTCTGGATCTAATTTCGGGGGCAAGCCGGTCTCCGTATCCATGGTAGGCAACGACATCAAAGATCTAAAGGGAGCAAAGGAAGCACTCAAAGCGCAGTTGGCTAATATGCCACAGCTAAAAGATATTTCCGATAATGATCCCGCAGGTATCAAGGAAATAGAAATTCAATTAAAAGAAAATGCGGCACTGCTTGGTTTGACCCACAACAGCGTCATGGCACAGGTGAGAAGTGGATTTTTCGGCCAGTCGGTACAAAGGTTTCAAAGAGGACGTGACGAAATCCGCGTGTGGGTCAGGTATGACCGTGAAAACCGCTCGTCGATTAAAAATCTTGATGATATGTGGATTGTCACACCATCTCAGGATCGCGTACCCTTATCGGAAATTGCGTACTACCACATCGAAAGAGGTGAAGTCTCCATAAATCATCTGGACGGCAAACGCGAGATCCGGGTGGAAGCCAGTTTGAAGGACCGGAATGAAAGTGCCACGGATATTTTGGCTGGTATCAGGGAAAACATTATGCCGGAAATCATCGCCCGCTATCCCACGGTGACCCCACTATACGAAGGACAAAACCGCGAAGCAGGTAAATTAACGGCCTCGGTACGTCTGGTTTTACCAGCTGTCCTATTCGCCATTTACGCGCTCATTGCTTTCACTTTCCGTAGCTATAGTCAACCGCTTATGTTATTTGTCATGGTACCATTTAGTTTGATTGGCGTGGCTTTGGGTCATTATATCCATGGCTTCCCGATTAATATGCTATCCTGGTTGGGAATTATTGCTTTGATTGGAATTATGGTGAATGATGGCCTGGTACTTATTGAGAAATTTAATTCATTTTTGAGAGAAGGATTACCTTTTGAAGAAGCGCTCTATCAAGCGGGGCGATCGCGTTTTCGTGCCATTTTTCTCACCTCTATGACCACGATCGCAGGACTGGCTCCCCTTATTTTTGAGACCAGCCGCCAGGCTCAATTTCTCATACCCATGGCCATATCGATTGCCTATGGTATTGGTGTCGCAACAATGCTCACATTATTTATGTTACCCCTGCTCTTATCCATAAACAATAGTTATAAAGTTGGGCGTCAGTGGCTATTTACTGGCAAGACACCTACTCGTGAGGAGGTGGAAAGTGCAGTTAAGGAATTGGAGGCAGAGAAGGAGGAAATGATGGAAGTCTAATTGATCATTACATTTCCTCTTGAAAATCATTGGAAAATTAAAGATTAGAAAATGACAAGAAAGTATCTTATCGTTTGCGTTATTTTATTATTTGGAAAGGCCGTTTCCAGTCAGGAACTACTCACACCGGATGAGGCGATTTCCCAAACGATCGAAAACAATTTTGGTATTAAAATCGCGAAGAAAGATATTGAAGTCGCTACCAATAATGCGACCCGGACAGCGGTGGGTTTTGGTCCGGTTGTTAATGCATCAGCCGGTACTTCAGTAAATTTGGGTGGGTCCAATCAAAAATTCAGCAATGGCAATGAAAACACGGTGACCACCGCTGCATCTTATTCGGGAAATGCCGCTGTCAGTGGCACATATACTATATACGACCAAACCCGAAACGTCAGTCTGGAGCAGTTGCGTGAAGTGCTCAATCTCACCAATTTGCAATTGCGCTTTACCATCGAGTCTAATATTCTACAGCTCATGTCCCGCTACTATGAAGTCGCGAGATTGGCATCAACGCTACAGGTTTTGGATGAGACCATGGCTGTCTCCAATCGAAGAGTCGAGCGAGTGAGTTATCAATATGAATATGGACAGGGCTTACGACTGGATATTTTAAATGCCGAGGTTGATGTACAGCGAGATAGTATTAATTATTATAATACGAAGCAATTACTCACCAATGCCAAGAGGGATTTAAATGTCATAATGGGTTTGCCGATTGACGCTGATTTTGCAGTGGATACATCCGTGATCTATCAAGCTCTCACTCTGCAGGGATTAAGAGAAAACCTTCTGGACGACAACATAGAATTGCAGCTCCTCGATAAAAATGTACATATAAATCAATATGACCTTCAACTCATTGAGGCGGAGAAAAAACCAACATTGGGAGCGACGGGTACATTAAATTACAGTCAGCAAAAAAATCCATCCACTGCTTTTATTACCTCTTCCAATAGCCGGGGTGTAAATGTTGGATTAAATTTGTCCTGGAACTTATTCGATGGCGGGATCAGAAGGATACGCAAACAAAATACAGAAATTCAGTTGCAGACACTGCAATTGCAACGATCACAGTTGGTGCAGGAATTGGAACGCGATCTCACCAATGCCTGGGAATCCTACCAAAATGCCCTGTTTATTTTGCATTCGGAAGAAATTAATCTGAGTACCAGTCAACTCAACTTTGAACGGACGGAAGAACAATTTAATTTAGGGCAGGCGAGCTCCATTGAATTTCGGCAAGCCCAGCTGAATTTGTTGAACGCAGCTACTAATCTCAATAATGCCAAGTACGATGCTAAATTAATTGAGATCAATTTATTGCAATTGGCCGGCACCCTGTTGGCAGAATAGGCTACTCTAATGCTATTAGATTTTCACAAAGTCAGACCAGGTATTATCATTGAGTAAATACAAGGGTTGGGTTAAGCCCCAGTGTAGCCAAAAACTTGACCCTGCCATTTTCACGGATGCTTCTAAATTGGTTTAAATTTGACGGGCCATCCCTGAAATTGCTGTGCATCTTCCTGGGTTACATCTTCGTAGCGCGGCCAACATTCAAAAATTACTTCTTTAGTTGATTTATTGAGCTTAATTAATCCATAACCTGCTCCATTAGAAGGACCATCAGGATTGGCGTAAGCATGCATAGTAATTTTATTAGCAAAGCCATCGAGATACTGACCGGTCCACGGTAATATATCGTTGCTCTTCTTGCCCGGTTTTTCATCCTCAGGCCACCACCAGCGGCTGTAATAGTTATTTACGATGGCTGGCACCACAAAAGCCCAGGGACCATCATCAAATTCCTCAATACCATGCCGTATGACCGTCGCAATATGTTGATCGCCTCCGATATGAATAGCGTTGGCTTTTTGAATGGCCGAAAGGGCCCGGTTTCTTCCACTCTGAGGCCATCCATTGGAGTCCAGGTCGGCATGCAGGCGGTTTTCTTTTTGACCGTGCAGATGAGCTCCACCACAAAACCCAGTCTGTGACAGGACCACCTTAAACCGTTCTCCAGCATTTTCCGAGGCCCAGCTATTGAGAAATTCCTCCTGACGTTTTCCCAAAAGTTCGAGACCAGGCAGGTCAATGG